>NZ_LGIT01000009.1:2100000-2264346 GCF_001187865.1 Klebsiella sp. RIT-PI-d | reverse complement strand
AGGAACGTTGAAGACGACGACGTTGATAGGCCGGGTGTGTAAGCGCAGCGATGCGTTGAGCTAACCGGTACTAATGAACCGTGAGGCTTAACCTTACAACGCCAAAGATGTTTTGGCGGATTTGAGAGATTTTCAGCTGATACCAGATTATCCGGCCGGCGTGTCAATCGCGGGCGGGAAAACAGAATTTGCCTGGCGGCACTAGCGCGGCGGTCCCACCTGACCCCATGCCGAACTCAGAAGTGAAACGCCGTAGCGCCGATGGTAGTGTGGGGTCTCCCCATGCGAGAGTAGGGAACTGCCAGGCATCAAACAAGTGAAAAGCCCATCCTTACGGATGGGCTTTTTGCGTTTTTGTATTTATCATTTTATACCGCCCCGCAGTCTGTACACCTCAGCCATACTGATTTGCAGGCACGATAAGCGTAAAACTGCCAGGCAGGATCTCTCCCCCGACTTCAGCCACATGAACTATCCTTAACACCTGCACATCCAGACCAGGAGGATCCTCAGTGGCTACAAAACCTTTCAACTATCAGCAGGATTTTTCCAGTATCGACTTCCGTCAGCACCCTGAACTTTACCAGGTAGGACGGGGTGAACAGGGCGTATTAATGGTTGAACCTTACAAAGGTGAAATTTTACCCTTCTGGCGATATAAAGACGAAACATCGGCGATTAAATCCGCCGAAAAAATCTATCAGCTATTTGAAGACTATCGCCAGCAGGACGATTTTGTCGGCATGGACATGGCGCGTAAATTTATTCAGATGGGCTATACCCGTGCCAGACGCTATGCCAACTACAAAGGCGGCAGGAAATATGCAGAAGATGGCAGTCTGAACACGCGCGGTAATGACCCCACTAAAGCCGCAGCAGCGACGGTTTTTAAAGGATGGTGGGATAAAATTCGTGCTGATGACGACTATTTAAAACGCAAACGTCAACATCAGGCACAGTGGGGATAAAATGTTAGCCAACAAATAATTAACACTTTATTTACTTTTTGGGCGGGCGTAATCTGGAGCTTCAAAATAAAAGGCTGAATAAGTCTGACAACATGGAGAACAGCATGGCAGACGTAACTCAGAGTGCAGAGAAAAAAAGCACTGATGCGCCAGATGTCCGGCGTCGTATATGGGCTATCGTAGGCGCATCCTCCGGTAATTTGGTGGAATGGTTTGATTTTTACGTCTATTCCTTCTGCTCACTTTATTTTGCACACATCTTCTTCCCCTCGGGTAATCCGACTACGCAGCTGCTGCAAACCGCCGGTATTTTTGCCGCCGGCTTTTTGATGAGACCTATCGGGGGCTGGTTATTTGGCCGTATTGCTGACAGACGCGGCCGTAAAGCCTCAATGCTTATTTCCGTGTGCATGATGTGCGTCGGTTCACTGGTCATCGCCTGCTTGCCAGGATACGACACCATCGGCACATGGGCACCGGCACTGCTTCTTCTCGCCAGGCTTTTCCAGGGGCTTTCTGTCGGCGGTGAATATGGCACCAGTGCAACCTATATGAGCGAAATCGCTCTCGAAGGAAGGAAAGGTTTTTTTGCTTCCTTTCAATATGTTACGTTGATAGGCGGACAGTTGCTGGCACTGTTAGTCGTGGTTATATTGCAGCAGGTTCTCGATGACGCAGATCTTCGGGCATGGGGCTGGAGAATTCCTTTTGCCTTAGGCGCTGCGCTGGCTATCGTCGCACTCTGGCTGCGTCGTCAGCTGGATGAAACGTCAAAGCATGAAACTCGCGCATTAAAAGAGGCTGGCTCATTTAAAGGATTGTGGCGCAACCGCAAAGCTTTCATCATGGTGCTTGGCTTCACGGCGGGAGGCTCGCTGGCCTTTTATACTTTTACTACCTATATGCAGAAATATCTGGTTAATACCGCCGGTATGCATGCCAATGTCGCCAGCGGGATTATGACTGCGGCACTGTTTGTTTTTATGCTGCTCCAGCCACTTATTGGCGCGCTTTCGGACCGAATCGGGCGCAGGGCTTCAATGCTTTGCTTTGGTGCGTTGACAACCTTATGCACGGTGCCGATTCTTACCGCGCTGCAGAATGTGACCTCTCCTTATGCCGCTTTTGCTCTGGTAATGTGTGCACTGATCATCGTAAGTTTCTACACTTCCATTAGCGGTATTCTTAAGGCCGAAATGTTTCCGGCGCAGGTTCGTGCACTGGGTGTTGGACTTTCCTATGCCGTGGCAAATGCATTATTCGGCGGATCGGCTGAGTATGTCGCGTTGTCGCTGAAATCAATCGGATCGGAAACAATCTTCTTCTGGTACGTTACCGCCCTGGGCGCCGTGGCTTTTGTTGTTTCTCTGATGCTGCACAGAAAAGGGAAAGGACTACGCCTTTAGTGTTGTGCCAGCTGCCAGACGGTATAGCCGGTCGTCGCGCCGGCTATATCCCAGGCAAAATCCTTCCAGCTCCAGCCGCTTCCTGCCGGGCGGCTGTCCCAAAGCTCTTTTGATGCTCCCAGCCCCACAGAAAACATAACCCCAATGGCCGCACTGCGATCGCGCCCGATCCCCTGATGCTGCGCATATTCATTGCCTGCCGCAGACAACATTGCCGAAGCGATAAAGTGTTGCGCTTTATCCTGGCCGCTCCAGCCGTCGTTAGCCATGTGGCTACAGCCTGTCACAAGCAAAAGACTGCAAAGCAGAGCGTAGCGCATGAGGAGCCTCATAAAAAAGCCCCGACATTGCGGGGCCTGATATTTTACAGTATCCGACTAATGAGCCGGTCGATACGAATCCGCCGCAGACGGCGGATCAGTTTACGTACTTTAACCGGGT
Source organism: Klebsiella sp. RIT-PI-d (assembly GCF_001187865.1). NCBI lineage: Bacteria > Pseudomonadati > Pseudomonadota > Gammaproteobacteria > Enterobacterales > Enterobacteriaceae > Klebsiella > Klebsiella sp. RIT-PI-d. The sequence goes on along the minus strand of NZ_LGIT01000009.1, from coordinate 2,261,531 downwards.
ATTCGGCGATGCTTTGCAGATCGCTGTAGTGTTTAACGACGGTTGTATGAGTACGGATCAAATCGAGTTCTTTATCTCGCTGTGCGGCCAGTTTCTGCTGCGGATCGTGAATTAAGATCGCATTTTCCAGGTCCAGACGCCACGCACGTGGATTAAGATTATTGCCGGTCAGCAGCATCCACTCGTCATCTACCCACATTCCCTTCAGATGGTAAGTATTATCTTCATCCTTCCACAAACGAACCGTCAGCTGATCGGTATTCACATAGTATTGTAGACGGCTGAGAAAGCGACGCAGGTTGATCTCATAAAGATAGGGCAGGGCACCGATAATCTTGAACGGCTGATCTTCGGGAATATAAAAGTCATTGGCTGTTTTATCGCCAACGATGATTTCGACTTTCTTACCTTCTCGCAATAAATGGATAATATTACGTACCAGTACGGCAGGAAGGTTGAAATAAGGCGTACAAATCGTCAGCTTCTCTTCCGTGCAGGGCATCAGATGGAAGATAGTTTTATTTAGCAGACTGGATTTTCCCAGACCGACCAGCGGAGTAACCGCTAACTGTTCATTGTCGGCATCGCCTTCAAAATGATAACTGGTATCACGCAGCTCATGACGATAAAGACGAACATCGTTCTTGATTTCCGGACTTCTGGGACGTGAGTCAGAATCCAGACGGTTCACGCCACGACCACGGGTTAAATTTTGGTCGACCCAGTCGAACATGATGTCAGCCAGTCGGGGATTACGAATTTGCTGATAGCGGTCGTATCGATATTTATCATGTTGGTGCAGATAGACGTCATTAAGGCTGGCACCGCTATAAATAACGGCGTCATCGATAATGAAACCTTTGTAGTGCAGAACACCGAGCGCTTCCCGGGTATTGACCGGCACCCCGTAAACGGGAACGTCTACGCCAGGGTTCTCCTGCGCCATTCGACAATACCAGTCAGCATTAGTGTTGCCCGCGGCTGCGCCAATCCGGCCACGCTGGGCGCGATGCCAGTCAACCAGAATGCGGACATCTAACGCGGGACGCAGGCGCTTTGCTTCATACACCGCAGATAAAATACCCTCGCCACCGTCATCCTGCTCCAGATAGAGGGCGATAACGCAAATCCGGCGCGTTGCGCTGGCAATATTAGCCAACAACGCTTCCCGAAAATCGGCGGGGCTGTAAAAGAACTTAACATCATCAACTGACTGAGAAAGCTTAGGTAGTTGGGCAAGGTGTTGTTGATGTTTGTTACGCTTAAATTTTGACAACATCACAGTGCGGTTCTTCTCTGTTTATTGAAGGGTCATCTGTACAAGGCAGACGACTTAAGCGGGCAATCATATCATCGTTACCTGCCAAAGTGATCAACATTTCCAGCAGCTTACTTATACATTGTCTGAACAGGATAGCATTAACGTCAGGCCTACAATCCCGTCTTCAAGCTGGATATCAACATCAAATCCCAGTTTTCGGGCCAGGGCAATCATCCCGCGGTTATTGGGCATGGTGATGCCATTGAGCCTCTCCAGGCCGTGATCGCGCGTATAATTGATGAGCTTTTCCAGCAGCCGACGACCCAGACCTAAGCCTTTTAAATCGGAGCGAACCAGTACCGCAAATTCTGCATCAATATTGTCCGGATCTGAAATAGCACGCGTGACGCCAAGGATCTCCTCGCCCTCATCTAAGGGACGAATAGCTACAAACGCCATTTCCCGATCGTAGTCTATCTGCGTCATGTTCGCTAAATCTTCATGAGTAAATTCGTTGATTTCACTAAAGTAACGATAATACAAATCTTCTTTTGTGACCTGGGCAATAAATTGCTGTAGCGAAGGCTCATCTTCCGGCAGGATCGGCCGAAACAAGCAGCGCTCACCATTTTTCAGTTCAACCCACTCCTCAAGTTGTTGGGGATAAGAACGGACGGCCAGTCGACTTTCACGATCGCCTGCAAAAGGCGCAATCTCCAGGGTAACGTCCAGAACCGTAAATTCGTTCGCTGAGGCGAGCAAAGGGTGAATATCCAGACGTTGAATCTCCGGGCAGTCGACAATCAGGTTTGAAACTCTTACCAGCAGCTGACTAAGACCGGGAATATCCAGCGGACGTAGCGCGCTGCGTCCACGGATCTTTTTACTTTTGATCGCCTGAATCACCAGGTAGCGTGCCAGATTCATGTTCAGCGGCGGCAGCGCAACGGCGGCCTGATCGTCAGCGTGCCACTCTACGTTGCCTTCGCCCAGCATAATCAGCGGGCCAAATACCGGATCGTGTTCAACCACCACGCGCAGCTCCTGTGCTCCGGCACGGTTCGCCATACTTTGCACTAAAAGCCCGTAAATCCGTGCGCCAGGCCAGGTCATTTTGACCCGATCCAGTATGGCATCGGCGGCCTGCTGGACTTCTGCGGCAGTTCGCAAATACAGCATAACCCCCTGTACTTCTGATTTATGCGGAATATCCGGAGAGCGTAATTTTAGTGCGACCGGGTAGCCAATTTGCTCTGCAATGTGCACTGCTTCGGCGCTGTCGCTGGCGATCCATGTCGGGAGGGTATGCAGGCCATAGGCGTGTAAAATAGGCTGTACTTCATGTGTATCCAGCAAGGCCGCGCCTTCAGCCAGCGCCTGCTGAAGCAGCGTATGTGCCTCAGCAGTATTGGCGGCGAGGTTATCCGGCAGTGCCGGCGTTTCTCGTAGCTGTTTCTGATTACGCCGATACTCCACCATATGCATAAAGGCGGTGATCGTGCCTTCAGGTGTACGATAGGTAGGAAGTCCGGCTTCGCTAAACAGACGCCGCGCTTCCTGCGATGAGAATTCCCCGCACCAGTTGGTCAATACCGTGACATATTTGCCGCGAGGATGGCGCTTGAGCGCATCAATAAGCGCCAGCGCACTCTCTGTACCCGGAGCAGCGGCACTGGGGGAGTGGATGATCATCAGCGCATCATAATCCTGACTGCTTAACAGGACGTTAAGCGCTGCCAGATAGTGATCGCTACTGGCGTCATCGCGCAGATCCAGCGGATTAGCAATATTGACGGTATCCGCAAGCACCTGGCGTAGCTGCTGACATGTCTCCTCGCTAAGCGCCGCAAGCTTGCCATTGCGCAGCCACAGGGTATCCAGCGCCAGAGCAGCGGGCGCGGCACCATTACTGATAATCATCAGACGTTCACCGCGCAGCGGTCGCATATAACTCAGTGTTTCGACGGCGGAAAACAGCTCATGTGTATCACGCACGCGAAGTAAACCTGCGCGCTGAATAGCCGCATCCCATGCCGGATCCATGCCGGAATTCACCTGCAGCAGGCGCTGCGCCTCCGGGCTACGCCCGCTTTTGATCACCAGAATGGGTTTGTTGCGCGATGCGCTACGGGCTGCGGAAACAAAACGGCGCGCGTCACTCAAGTGCTCCAGATAAAGCAAGATGGCGCTGGTTTTGCTGTCACGGGAGAGAAAATCCAGCAGTTCATCGACATCGATGTCCAGGCTGTCACCCAGCGCGATAAAATAGGAAAACCCCATTTCGCGCTGCTGCGCCCAGTCCAGTATGGTATTAGAAACGGCGGCGGACTGAGAAATAAACGCCAGCTTGCCGCGGGTAATGGGCACCGGAGAAAAGCTGGCGTTAAGCCCCTGCCACGGAGCCAGTAGTCCAAGACTATTGGGACCAAGAAGCCGCATTTGATAGCGTCGCGCGCAGGCCTGAAGTTCAGCGAATTGCTCCGGAGGGGATGACAGAATAATGCAGGTTTTGCATCCTTTTTCACCGAGTGCTTCAAGCAGCATGATATTGCGACGCGCATGGGTGCAGAGTACGGCCAGATCGGGTGTGAAAGGCAGGCTGGCAACGTCTGGCCAGGCCAGCACACCAAGTACCGCCTTCCAGGCCGGTGTAACCGGAAGTACAGGACCGCTGAATCCACCGGCCAGTAAATTACGCATCATCAAATAACCGGCCCGCTGCGGTTTCATTGATGCCCCAATGACCGCTATTGATTTAGGCCGTAGTAGCGCTTCAAGCCCTCGCTGACTCATTCCGGTCTTCCTTATGCAGAGGTGACGGAATGATTTTAAACGTTTTCTGCTGATGCTGCTGTGATGTTGCCCTGATGTGCTAATTTTCCTGCCAGATAACGTTCGCGGAAGAGAGAGAAATGCCTGCCGAGCGTTGCCGCTGCACCGGTATCGCCCGCCAGGTCCAACAAGGCGATAGCGACTTCGGCGGTACAATACTGGCCTTCAACCTGTGCTTCGCGCAGGCGGTAAGATGAAACACGCGAAAGATCAACCGAGATGACCGGCAGCGCATCCAGCCACGGACTTTTACGAAACATTTTTCGCGCTTCCGTCCACGTACCATCCAGCATAATGAATAGCGGCGGTTTACCCGACGGCGGCACAGACAAAACCTGTCGTTGTTCACCCGCATACGCGGCGGGGAATACCACCAGCGGCTGATAATCCGTACAGGCGACAAGCTCAAGCAGGGCCTGAGGCGGCTCGGTGCGTGACCACTGAAATGCCACCGTGTCCGGCAAGATATCGGCAATCAGACGACCCGTATTACTGGGCTTCATCGGTTCGGTATCAAACATCACCAGGCAGAACTGACTTCGTGCTTTGTCAGCGGTAATGGTCGCACAAAGGCAGTTCTTCAATGGCAGAAGACAGCGCTGGCAGCGACGAACGCGATTACCTCGGGCAAGAAAGGGACGAGTGGCGCGAGCGAGTCGCTCGGCGCGAAGGCGGAGTACAGCATTATCAGTCATGAGGGGCGCACGGAAAAAACGCCATTGTCGCAAAGGTCAGGACGGGGCACAAGATGCACCCCGCCGATCTTAGAGGGATTCATTCAGCCAGCTATCAAAAGGGGCTTTAGGCACTGCGCCATTAAGCATATCAACAACTTCACCCTTCTTAAAAATCATGATAGTAGGAATGCTGCGAATGCGAAAACGGGTACTTAACTCACGTTCAGCCTCGGTATTCACCTTAACAAAGCGCACCTTGCCGCTGCGTTCTTCTGCCACATCTTCAAACACCGGGGCGAAATTACGGCACGGACCGCACCACGGTGCCCAAAAATCTACCACCACGGGCAGGTCGTCCTTGAGCAGTTTATCGAGTGTCTCGCCGGTCGCGTTGATCACATCGCCGTCAAACAGATCGTGACCGCAGCGTCCGCATTTCGCTACATCATTCATCCGATCTTCAGGGATGCGATTAAGCGACTGACAGCTGGCACAAACGGTATTCATAACTAACCTCAGGGTAAGAAGGTGACAGAATGGCGAAATCGCCAGAATGTTTCTTTAATGTTACATATTATTATTAAGTCTGTTTATACAACAACGTGTTTTATTCGATGGGTACAATAGACAGAGGCTTTTGAACGAAAATATGGCGCAGCGAGTGGACATCAGGTAATCTGCGCGCTTCGCGCAGCGCTGGTGGAGGAACATTATGAGCGACGAATTAAAGAACAAAAACGGCAAGGTAAAAGTAATGTACGTCCGAAGCGACGACGACTCGGATAAACGTACTTACAACCCACGAACCGGAAAAGGCGGCGGCCGTCCGGGATCGTCCCGTGCCGAAGGTGGTCGTCGTCCTTCCCGCGAGGATCGAGGCTCACAGGATCGTAATCGCGATCGCGATTCTTCACCGTGGCGTACGGTTTCGCGCGCACCGAATGATGACGCTCCGGCAAAAGCCGATCACGGTGGCATTAGCGGTAAAAGCTTTATTGACCCGGAAGTGTTGCGCCGTCAGCGTGCGGAAGAAACGCGCGTGTACGGTGAAAACGCCTGTCAGGCGCTGTTCCAGAGTCGTCCGGAATCTATCGTACGCGCATGGTTTATTCAGAGCGTTACGCCGCGCTTCAAAGAAGCATTGCGCTGGATGGCGGCGAACCGCAAAGCGTACCACGTGGTTGATGACGAAGAGCTGGCGAAAGCGTCCGGTACCGATCATCACGGTGGCGTATGCTTCCTGATTAAAAAACGTAACGGCACCCTGGTTAAGCAGTGGGTAGAGCAGGCAGGTGAGACCGACTGCGTACTGGCAATGGAAGATATTGCTAACCCGCATAACCTCGGCGCCATCGTCCGTAGCTGTGCCCATTTTGGTATTAAAGGCGTGCTGGTGAATGATGCTGCGATACTGGAGTCCGGTGCTGCTATTCGTACCGCAGAAGGCGGCGCGGAGCACGTTCAACCGATCACCGGCGATAACGTTATTGATGCGCTGGAAGCGTTTCGTCAGGCAGGCTACACCATCGTTGCTACCAGTGGTAATACCGGTACAACAGCGCTATTTGATGCGGAACTGCCGCGTAAAATGGTGCTGGTCGTCGGTCAGGAGCGTGATGGCGTGTCCGATGCAGCTCAGGCGGTTGCGGACATGAACATTGCGATTGACGGTACGGGAAATGTAGAAAGCCTGAACGTCTCAGTGGCAACGGGCGTTCTGCTTGCCGAATGGTGGCGACAGAATAAACGCTGATCCCTTTCCGACATAATAGACGTCCGGCGCTGAAAACAGCCCGGACGTTTTTTTATTGTGCTTCGACAGGCAACACCGGCATCCAGTCAATGATCTTTTCACCATGCTGCTCCAGCCACTGGTTCGCCAGCACAAAGTGATTACTGCCAAAAAATCCCCGATGAGCGGAAAGTGGAGAAGGGTGCGGCGCTTTTAAAATATGATGACGTTTGCCGTCAATCAGAGCGCCTTTCTTTTGCGCATGTGAACCCCAGAGTAAAAAGACGACATTCTCGCGATGCTCACTGATGAGGCTAATCACTTTATCGGTAAACGTTTCCCATCCAAGACTGGCATGAGAGTGCGCCTGGCCCCCACGTACCGTCAGAACGGTATTGAGCAATAAGACCCCCTGGCGCGCCCAGCTTTCCAGATAACCGTGCGTCGGACGGATGAATCCAGGAACCGTTGCTTCCAGTTCTTTATACATATTCAGTAATGATGGCGGAATAGCTACCCCTGGCCGTACTGAAAACGATAAACCATGTGCCTGTCCCGGGCCGTGGTAAGGGTCCTGGCCTAAAATGACCACTTTCACCTCCCCAAGCTCCGTAAAGCGGAAAGCGTTAAAAACATCTTTTTGCGGCGGATAAACCGTCACACCAGCCTGGCGTTCGGCGGCGACAGTGTTGAGGGCGTTAACAAAATAGGGCTGTTCTTTTTCTTCTGCCAGCACATCATGCCAGGTTAAGGATGTGGTCATTTTGCTCTCCTGCAAAGGGTAATGAAGATAGCTTAACTGCTTCTTTGCGCATCACAAAATGCGATATAGCACGGCCGGACTTAGCGAGCTGAAAGAAGATGATATTTATACTGATCGAGAACAATTACCCCTTATGAAAATTGATCTAAAACAATAATATTCGGTATCACCATTTTTGAAGTGTGGTTTTTGTTGATTTAAATCAAAGAATGCCGGTGGTTTGACTGATATATATACACTCAAGCAATAATGGTTTTACCAATTGGCCAGCGCTGGCCAATCAAAAAATTAAAAATGTAGCCTAAGGGAGGCATCAAATGATTACTGGTATCCAAATTACAAAAGCCGCTAACGACGACCTGCTGAATTCATTCTGGTTGCTGGACAACGAAAAAGGCGAAGCGCGCTGCGTATGTGCCAAAGCTGGCTTTGCTGAAGACGATATCGTTGCCGTCGACAAACTGGGTGAAATTGAATACCGTGAAGTTCCGCTGGACGTACAGCCAGAAGTTCGCGTTGAAGGTGGTCAGCACCTGAACGTTAACGTTCTGCGCCGTGAAACGCTGCTGGACGCCGTTGAACATCCGGAAAAATACCCGCAGCTGACCATCCGTGTTTCTGGTTATGCAGTCCGCTTCAACTCTCTGACCCCAGAACAGCAGCGTGACGTTATTGCGCGTACCTTTACTGAAAGCCTCTAATTTTAGACGCTGCCAGTAAATAAAGAAAACGCCGGGCTTGCCCGGCGTTTTATTATTTCGCTTTTTGTTCTGCCTGAACCGCAGTAGCGGCGGCATCGCTTGGCTTGCGTCGTTTGCCGATGTTTTTCGCATCACGATGACGTTTCTTCACGCGCGGCTTCTCTTTTTCTTTCTCTTTCTGCTCAGCACGTTTTGCCAGTACCTTCTTGGACGGTTTACCGGTAGTTTTCTCACTCGGCGCACGCGTTTTCGGGCGCAGCTCATCAATCACGCGGGCTTTCAGCGGTTCGTCAATATAGCGACCGGCTTTGCCCAGCAACAAATGATCGTGTGCTTCAACCAGTGAAATGGCGGTTCCTTTGCGGCCGGCGCGACCGGTACGGCCGATGCGGTGTAAATAGGCATCGCCAGTGCGCGGCATATCAAAGTTAAACACGTGGCTGACATCAGGAATGTCGATACCACGTGCAGCAACGTCCGTTGCCACCAGCACGTTCACGCGACCGTCATTCAGACGCTTAATGGCTTCGGTACGTTTGGCCTGTACCATCTCCCCTTCAAGATAGCAGTTGTTAATGCCCGCGGAACGCAGCCAGTTCGCCAGCTCATGCACCCGCTCACGCTTACGCACAAAAACGATTGAGCGTGTGGCTTCCGGCTGTTGTAACAGATGGACCAGTAACGCCGTTTTGTGCTCGACATCATCGGCGCGGTAATACCACTGGTGAATTTTCTTACGCTCGCGAACGGAAGGGGAGGCAGAGACCTCAACCGGATCCTCCAGCAGGCGCTCGGCAAAGTCTTTAATCGCATCGCCTTCCATGGTGGCAGAAAACAGCATTGTCTGCTTACGCCAGCGGGTCTCACCGGCAATATGTTCGATATCCTGCGCAAACCCTAGATCCAGCATCCGGTCAGCTTCATCAAGGATCAGCTTCTCAACCGCATGACAGTCAAAGTTCTCTTCTTTTATGTACTGCATCAGACGACCGGTCGTTGCCACGACGATGTCCTGATTCTCACTGAACACTTCCGCGTGGTTCATATACGCGACGCCGCCGGTTATGGTGGCGATATCCAGATGGGTATTTTTTGCCAGCTCGCGGGCATGTTCCGCTACCTGTACCGCCAGTTCACGGGTTGGCGTGAGGATCAGGATACGCGGCGGGCCAGATTTTTTGCGTGGGAAGTCGAGCAGGTGCTGCAACGCGGGCAGCAAATACGCTGCCGTTTTACCGGTACCTGTCGGCGCTGAACCGAGAACATCACGGCCATCGAGCGCAGGCGGGATTGCGGCAGCCTGAATGGCGGTCGGGCGTGTGAAGCCTTTCTCCTGGAGGGCGTCCAGCAGGCTTTCATCTAGTTCAAGTTCGGAAAAAGTCGTTACAGTCATGTTCTACCTCAGTTTGGGGCGCTGATTATAGACGTTAAGGCCACAATGTTCATCTGTTTGTGTGGCTATCTGTTCTCCGGTATTGTTCATAACCTTAAGCTATTAGGATGATATCAGGAAGAGTACTTGCGATGTCTCAGTCTAAATCCGCGTTGCGTCGGAATGGATTCACATTTAAACAATTTTTTGTTGCCCACGACAAGTGTGCCATGAAAGTCGGCACTGACGGTATTTTACTTGGCGTATGGGCACCGGTGGTGCAGGTGCAGCGTATTCTGGATATAGGCACGGGAAGCGGTCTTTTAGCGATGATGCTGGCTCAGCGCACCGCGGATAATGTCATTATTGATGCTGTCGAACTTGATGAAGATGCGGCACAGCAGGCCCGGGAAAATAGTCAGCAGACGCCGTGGTCTGCGCGTATTACGGTCCATACTGCCGACATTCAGCAGTGGGTAAGTCATCAGCACAAGCGCTACCAGCTGATTGTCAGCAATCCGCCCTATTTTGAAAAAGGCGTTGAATGCCGCAGTGAACAGCGTGAGCAGGCGCGCTATACCACTACGCTCGATCATACCGCACTGCTGGCCTGTGCCGCAGACTGTATTACTGAAGACGGATTTTTTTGCGTTGTACTCCCGATCGATGTGGGAACAACGTTTACGCAACTGGCGGGTTCCTCCGGCTGGCATTTACGTTTACGCACCGATATCGCGGAAGTTGAAACCCGTTTACCACATCGCGTGCTGCTGGCCTTTTCACCGCAGGCCGGTGAGTGTTACTGCGATCGTCTGATCATTCGTGGGCCAGAGCAACACTATTCCGAAAGTTACACTGCCCTGACCCGAATGTTTTATCTCTTCATGTAAAGCGGTGGTGTAAGAATGGAAGGGCCTGCATCCGGCAGAAGCTGCGGGTGATCCAGCGTATAATGCAGGCCACGACTCTCTTTGCGCATCATGGCACAGCGTACAATCAGTTCGGCAACCTGCACCAGATTACGCAGTTCCAGTAAATGATTAGACACGCGAAAATGGGCGTAATACTCGTCGATTTCCTGCTGCAGCATGGTAATGCGCCGCAGCGCGCGCTCCAGTCGACGGGTCGTGCGCACAATACCAACATAATCCCACATTAACAGGCGCAGCTCGTGCCAGTTATGCTGGATAACCACGCGCTCATCGGCATTATCGACCCGGCTCTCATCCCAGGCGGGAAGTGGCGCTGCATCTCTGGTCACTGAAGCACGTTTTATAATATCTTCCGCTGCTGACCAGCCATAAACCAGACATTCCAGCAGTGAATTAGATGCCATTCTGTTGGCACCGTGCAGGCCGGTATAGCTGACCTCGCCGATAGCATATAACCCGTCAACATCCGTTCGTCCCTGCTCATCGACCATTACACCACCGCAGGTATAATGCGCGGCAGGTACTATCGGTACAGGCTCTTTGGTTAAATCAATTCCCAGGCTCAGCAACTTTTCATAAATCATCGGGAAGTGCTGGCGGACAAATGCTTCCGGCTTGTGGCTAATATCTAAATACAGACAACCTACGCCAAGGCGCTTCATTTCATGACCGATAGCCCGGGCGACAATATCTCGCGGTGCCAGCTCACCGCGTTCATCAAAGTCGGGCATAAAGCGCGATCCGTCGGGGCGTTTTAAAAATGCGCCTTCACCGCGTAATGCTTCCGTCAGAAGAAAATTACGCGCCTGAGGGTGGAACAGGGCAGTGGGATGGAACTGATTAAATTCGAGATTGGCGACCCGGCAACCGGCGCGCCACGCCATTGCTATCCCGTCGCCGGAGGAGATATCCGGGTTGGTGGTGTATTGATAGACCTTAGATGCTCCGCCCGTCGCTAAAACCACCGCTCCAGCCCGGCAGGTTTCCACCCTTTCCCGGTTACGGTTCCACAGCCATGCGCCCATCACCCGATGCGGACCCGGCAGGCCGATTTTATGAGATACAATGAGATCTACTGCATTGCTGCGCTCAAGAACACGAATATTCGGGTGCGCAAGCGCCTGGCTGACCAGCGTAGTTTCCACCGCTTTACCGGTGGCATCGGCGGCGTGCAGGATGCGCCGATGGCTATGACCGCCCTCACGTGTCAAATGATAACCTGCATCACCGTTAGGCTGGATTTGCGTATCAAAAATAACGCCCTGCTCAATGAGCCACTGTACGCAACGTTTGGCATTGCTGGCCACAAAAGAGACCGCGTCTCGCTCGCAAAGCCCTGCTCCGGCAATAAGCGTATCTTCGATGTGGGATTCAATACTGTCCGTCTCGTCAAATACCGCAGCAATACCGCCCTGAGCATACAGGGTAGAGCCTTCGCTCACCGATCCTTTACTGAGGACAATCACCGACTGGAATTCGGCAAGGCGCAGCGCCAGTGATAAGCCGGCGGCACCGCTGCCAATAATCAGAACATCACAAGAATATTCAGAGGAAGTATTCATCATTTTTGTTTAATTTACTAAACGAAGTTGTGCGAGCATAGCATCAGGTGGGTAAAATAAGTACGGTTATTTTATATTTCGTTGTAATGGCTAAACATGCTGCCGCACCAGGCCGCGTTTGACAAAAAGAGCGAAAATATTTTGCGAAGCTGATCGTTAGTTACGGATTTTATGGTGAAATCATGCCTGTGTTACGTTACTCTGCTGGCGTGCTGCAACGTTTGCTCAGGGAAAGGGCGTAGTACGCGTCTAACAGACTTATAATGAGTGATAACAAACGGTCAGTGGACATTCACTAAAATGGCGTAACGGAACTTTACATTGAATTGACACTCTAACGTACAGCTTGCTCACAGTGCAGTGTATAGAGTGGCGTTTCGATTACGCGTGGGAATTGGGTTTGAGGAGACATTACCTCGGATGAGCGAGCAGTTAACGGACCAGATTTTAGTTGAACGGGTCCAGAAGGGAGATCAAAAAGCTTTCAACCTGCTGGTGGTGCGCTATCAGCACAAGGTAGCAAGCCTTGTTTCTCGTTATGTACCGTCAGCTGATGTACCTGATGTTGTGCAGGAATCGTTTATTAAAGCTTATCGTGCGCTGGATTCATTCCGGGGAGATAGTGCTTTTTATACGTGGCTGTACCGCATTGCAGTCAACACAGCTAAAAATTACCTGGTTGCTCAGGGGCGTCGACCTCCTTCCAGCGATGTAGACGCTAATGAAGCAGAAAACTTCGAAAGTGGCGGTGCGCTGAAAGAAATTTCGAACCCTGAGAACTTAATGTTGTCAGAAGAACTGAGACAGATCGTTTTTCGAACCATAGAAACGCTTCCGGAAGATTTGCGTATGGCTATCACCTTGCGTGAACTCGATGGCCTGAGCTATGAAGAAATAGCCGTCATCATGGATTGTCCGGTAGGTACAGTGCGTTCACGCATTTTCCGTGCTCGGGAAGCTATTGATAATAAAGTTCAACCGCTTATCAGGCGTTGACGATAGCGGGATACTGAAAGGGTATTAGGCATGCAGAAAGAAAAACTTTCCGCTTTAATGGATGGTGAAATACTGGATAACGAGCTGCTCAATGAGCTGTCTCGCTCTTCGGAAATGCAAAAAACCTGGGAGAGTTATCATCTCATTCGTGATTCGCTGCGAGGCGAAACGAGCGATGTCCTCCATTTTGATATCTCTTCACGCGTAATGGCTGCTATTGAGCAAGAACCCGCGCCACTCATCCCTGAAGCTCAGCCTGTGCCGCACCAATGGCAGAAAATGCCGTTCTGGCACAAAGTCCGTCCGTGGGCCAGTCAGCTAACGCAAATGGGCGTAGCGGCCTGCGTCTCTCTTGCCGTTATCGTTGGCGTCCAGCAGTATAATGCGCAGGGCGATGCGACTCAGCAGCCGGAGACGCCAGTGTTCAATACGCTGCCTATGATGGGTAAAGCCAGCCCGGTCAGTCTTGGCGTACCGGCGGACTCTTCCGTTGCGGCTAACGGCAGTCAACAGCAGCAGGTTCAGGAACAGCGGCGTCGCATTAATGCGATGTTGCAGGACTATGAACTTCAGCGTCGTCTTCACTCCGAGCAACTCCAGTTTGAACAGGCCCAGACGCAGCAGGCTGCAGTTCAGGTGCCGGGTAACCAGACTTTAGGAACGCAATCGCAGTAATGAAGCAATTTTGGTGTGGCATGTCACTTTTGGCTGGTTGCCTGTTTTTCTCTGCTAACGCCTCCGCTGACGTCTCGTCCGGGGCGTTACTGCAGCAGATGAATCTGGCCAGCCAGTCACTGAACTACGAGCTGTCATTTATCAGCATCAATAAGCAAGGCGTTGAATCTCTGCGCTATCGTCACGCACGACTGGACAACCAGACGCTTGCGCAACTTTTGCAGATGGACGGCCCGCGTCGCGAGGTTGTCCAGCGTGGCAATGAGATCAGCTACTTTGAACCAGGCCTCGATCCTTTCACGCTTAACGGCGATTATATCGTCGACTCGCTGCCGTCTCTGGTGTACACCAATTTCAAGCGCCTCTCTCCCTGGTATGATTTCATCTCCGTCGGCAGAACGCGTATTGCGGACCGGCTGTGTGAAGTTATCCGAGTGGTGGCGCGTGACGGTACGCGTTATAGCTATATCGTCTGGCTGGATTCAGAAACCAGGCTGCCGATGCGGGTTGATTTGCTGGATCGCGACGGTGAAACGCTGGAACAGTTTCGCGTTATCGCTTTCAATATGAGTGACAATGTGGGCAGCAACATGGAAAATCTGGCTAAAGCCAATTTGCCGCCGCTGCTTTCGGTTCCGGCGGGTGATAAGGTTGCGTTCAACTGGAATCCATCCTGGCTTCCGCAGGGATTCGCTGAAGTTGCCAGCAGCCGACGTTCGCTGCCGACCGTAGATGTGCCCATTGAATCACGACTTTACTCTGACGGACTGTTCAGTTTCTCGGTGAACATCAGTCGGGCCACGTCGTCCAGCAGCGAGCAAATGCTGCGCACCGGCCGACGTACCGTGAGTACCACGCTGCGTGACAATACTGAAATTACCATTGTTGGTGAAATCCCTCCGCCGACAGCAAAGCGCATTGCTGACAGCATAAAATTTAAGGCCGTCCAATGATCAAAGAATGGGCGACCGTTGTCTCATGGCAAAACGGTCAGGCACAGGTCCACTGCGACGTAAAAGCGTCCTGTAATAGCTGTGCATCACGTGCAGGCTGCGGCAGTCGGGTGCTAAATAAACTTGGCCCGCAGACCAGCCACACGATCACGGTTCCCAGCGCACAGCCACTGATTGCCGGGCAAAAAGTTGAGCTGGGAATTGCCGAAGCCAGCCTGCTGAGTTCGGCGCTGCTGGTTTATATGTCGCCGCTGGTGGGCTTATTTATCGTTGCATCGATTTTCCAGGCGCTGTTTTCCAGCGATATTGCCGCATTATGCGGGGCGGTTCTCGGCGGCGTTGGTGGCTTTTTGATTGCGCGGGGCTTCTCGGCCAGTCTGGCCACGCGTGAAGCCTGGCAACCGGTGATCCTGAGCGTAGGGCTGCCGCCGGACGAGTTGCGTATAGCAGAGTAATCTCCCCCTTTTTACCGGGACAGGATGAGCATTTCCTCGCATTCATGTTGTAGTGTAGAATGCGGCGTTTCAGACTAAAAACGTCAGGCTCAGAATCCCGGCCTCCTGGTATCCGTAAGGCAAAATAATCTCCATATATGAAGAATATACGTAACTTTTCGATCATTGCTCACATTGACCACGGTAAGTCGACGCTGTCTGACCGTATTATCCAGATTTGCGGCGGCCTGTCCGACCGTGAAATGGCAGCTCAGGTGCTGGATTCAATGGATCTGGAGCGCGAGCGCGGCATTACGATTAAAGCGCAGAGCGTTACCCTCGATTTCAAAGCGGCCGATGGCGAAACCTATCAGCTGAACTTTATCGACACGCCGGGTCACGTTGACTTCTCCTACGAAGTTTCCCGTTCGCTGGCGGCCTGCGAAGGCGCACTGCTGGTCGTTGATGCCGGGCAGGGCGTGGAAGCACAAACGCTTGCTAACTGCTACACCGCACTGGAAATGGACCTGGAAGTGGTTCCGGTTCTTAATAAAATCGACCTGCCTGCTGCCGACCCCGATCGCGTAGCCGAAGAGATTGAAGATATCGTGGGTATCGACGCCACCGATGCGGTTCGCTGCTCGGCGAAAACCGGCATTGGCGTGCAGGATGTGCTTGAGCGTCTGGTGCGCGATATCCCCGCGCCGCAGGGCGATCCTGAGGCTCCGCTGCAGGCGCTGATCATCGACTCCTGGTTTGATAACTACCTTGGCGTGGTGTCGCTGGTGCGTGTTAAAAACGGCACCCTGCGTAAAGGCGACAAAATCAAGGTCATGAGCACCGGGCAAACCTATAACGCCGACCGCCTCGGGATCTTTACCCCGAAACAGGTTGATCGTACTGAGCTTAATTGCGGTGAAGTTGGCTGGCTGGTTTGCGCTATCAAAGATATCCTCGGCGCGCCGGTAGGCGACACCCTGACGCTGGCGCGTAATCCAGCGGATAAAGCGCTGCCGGGCTTCAAAAAAGTGAAGCCGCAGGTTTATGCTGGTCTGTTCCCGGTAAGCTCTGACGACTATGAAAACTTCCGTGATGCGCTGGGCAAGCTGAGTCTCAATGACGCCTCGCTGTTCTATGAGCCAGAAAGTTCAACCGCGCTGGGCTTCGGCTTCCGCTGTGGCTTCCTGGGGCTGTTGCACATGGAAATCATTCAGGAGCGTCTGGAGCGTGAATACGATCTTGATCTGATCACCACCGCGCCGACCGTGGTTTATGAAGTAGAAACCACGGCCAAAGAGGTTATTTATGTTGATAGCCCCTCAAAGCTCCCGGCGGTAAACAACATTTTTGAACTGCGTGAGCCTATTGCCGAGTGTCATATGCTGATGCCACAGGAGTACCTCGGCAACGTCATGACCCTGTGCGTAGAAAAACGCGGCGTGCAAACCAACATGGTTTATCACGGTAACCAGGTGGCCCTGACCTACGAGATCCCGATGGCTGAAGTGGTACTCGACTTCTTTGACCGTCTGAAATCCACCTCTCGCGGCTATGCGTCACTGGATTATAACTTTAAGCGTTTCCAGGCTTCGCGAATGGTTCGCGTCGACGTACTGATCAACGGTGAGCGTGTTGACGCCCTGGCGCTGATCACTCACAGTGATAACGCCCAGTATCGTGGTCGTGAGCTGGTCGAGAAGATGAAAGATCTGATCCCGCGTCAGCAGTTTGATATCGCCATTCAGGCGGCTATCGGTACCCATATCATTGCCCGTTCAACGGTGAAACAGTTACGTAAAAACGTTCTGGCAAAATGCTATGGCGGCGATATCAGCCGTAAGAAAAAGCTGCTCCAGAAGCAGAAAGACGGTAAGAAGCGTATGAAGCAGGTCGGTAACGTTGAGCTGCCGCAGGAAGCGTTCCTTGCCATTCTGCACGTTGGAAAAGACGGTAAATAATTTAAGGAGTTGGCATGGCGAATAAATTTGCTCTGATTCTGGTGATTGCCACACTGGTCACGGGCATTTTGTGGTGCATTGATAAATTTTTCTTTGCTGCCAAACGTCGGGAACAGCAGGCTGCGGCGCAAGCCGCAGCGGGTGACTCGCTGGATAAAAAAACGCTGAAAAAAGTGGGGCCGAAACCGGGCTGGCTTGAAACAGGCGCGTCCATATTTCCGGTACTGGCCATCGTCCTGATTGTCCGTTCATTTATTTATGAACCCTTTCAGATCCCGTCCGGCTCAATGATGCCGACGCTGCTTATCGGCGACTTTATTGTGGTAGAGAAGTTTGCCTACGGCATTAAAGATCCGATTTACCAGAACACGCTTATCGAAACCGGTCATCCGAAACGTGGCGACGTGGTGGTATTTAAATATCCGCAGGATCCGAGCCTGGATTACATCAAGCGGGCTGTGGGGCTGCCGGGCGATAAAGTGACCTACGATCCGATTGCCAAGCAGGTGACGATTCAGCCTGGCTGTAGTTCGGGCCAGGCCTGCGGTACGGCGCTGCCGGTCACTTACTCTGACGTAGAGCCCAGCGATTTCGTTCAGACGTTTGCCCGCACTAACGGCGGGGAAGCGACCAGCGGCTTCTTCCAGGTGCCGCTGAATGAATCGAAGGATAACGGTATTCGTCTGTCGCAGCGGAAAGAAACGCTGGGCGATGTTACCCACCGTATACTGACTGTACCGATTGCTCAGGATCAACTGGGGGCGTATTACAAACAGCCAGGGCAGACTCTGGCGACCTGGATCGTGCCGCCAGGACATTACTTCATGATGGGCGACAACCGTGACAACAGTGCGGACAGTCGCTACTGGGGCTTTGTCCCGGAAGCGAATCTGGTTGGTCGGGCGACGGCTATCTGGATGAGCTTTGAGAAACAGGAAGGCGAATGGCCGACCGGCGTGCGCTTTAGCCGCATCGGCGGTATCCATTAACAGCCATTAAACGTTCGTCCTGCCGTCATTTTGGCGACAGGGCGAATTATTTAAAATTTAAATCTCCTCTGGCTAACGACATCCCCTTTCGTTGTGTATAGAATATTCCCCCGAAGTTTCAGGTTGTCTCCCGCATGGGGGCGACAGCACACCAAAACGGGTTGATTCTCTCAGGTCGATTTCGTGTGCTGAATTGTTGACGCATTCTTTTATTGGTATCGCATGAATCCCATCGTAATTAATCGGCTTCAACGGAAGCTGGGCTACACTTTCCATCATCAGGAATTGTTGCAGCAGGCACTAACGCATCGTAGTGCCAGTAGTAAACACAATGAGCGTCTTGAGTTTCTCGGTGACTCGATTTTAAGTTATGTCATCGCTAACGCGCTTTATCACCGTTTTCCTCGCGTGGACGAGGGTGATATGAGCCGAATGCGCGCAACGCTGGTGCGCGGTAATACGCTGGCGGAAATTGCCCGCGAATTTGAACTGGGCGAGTGCCTGCGTTTAGGGCCGGGCGAATTGAAAAGCGGCGGTTTTCGTCGTGAATCCATTCTTGCCGATACGGTTGAAGCATTGATTGGCGGAATTTTTCTCGACAGTGATATTCAGAATATTGAAAGACTTATTCTGAGCTGGTATCAGGCCCGTCTGGATGAAATTAGCCCGGGCGATAAGCAAAAAGATCCGAAAACGCGATTACAGGAATATCTACAGGGTCGTCACTTGCCGCTGCCATCCTATCTGGTGGTGCAGGTCAGGGGCGAAGCCCACGATCAGGAATTTACTATCCACTGCCAGGTCAGTGGCCTGCATGAACCGGTGATTGGTACCGGTTCTAGTCGTCGGAAGGCGGAACAGGCTGCCGCCGAACAGGCACTGAAAAAACTGGAGCTGGAATGAGCGAAGAAAAAAATTATTGCGGGTTTGTTGCTATCGTAGGACGTCCTAACGTTGGTAAATCAACCCTGCTAAACAACCTGCTGGGGCAGAAGATCTCCATCACCTCCCGCAAGGCACAGACTACCCGTCATCGCATTGTCGGTATCCATACAGAAGGCCCGTATCAGGCAATTTATGTTGATACTCCGGGGCTGCATATGGAAGAAAAACGCGCCATTAACCGCCTGATGAACAAAGCGGCCAGCAGTTCAATTGGTGACGTCGAGCTGATCATTTTTGTGGTTGAAGGTACGCGCTGGACGCCGGATGACGAAATGGTCCTCAATAAGCTGCGTGGCGGTAAAACGCCGGTTATTCTGGCGGTTAACAAAGTAGACAATGTTCAGGACAAAGCTGAACTGCTGCCGCATTTGCAGTTCCTGGCAAGCCAGATGAATTTCCTCGACATTGTGCCGTTGTCTGCTGAAACGGGGATGAACGTTGATACCATCGCCGGGATCGTGCGTAAGCACCTGCCGGAAGCTATTCACCATTTCCCGGAAGATTATATCACTGACCGTTCGCAGCGCTTTATGGCCTCCGAAATCATCCGTGAAAAACTGATGCGCTTTCTCGGTGCCGAACTGCCGTATTCCGTGACGGTCGAAATCGAACGCTTTATGACTAACGAGCGCGGCGGCTATGATATTAACGGCCTGATCCTTGTTGAGCGTGAAGGGCAGAAGAAGATGGTGATTGGCAACAAAGGTGCCAAAATCAAAACTATCGGTATTGAAGCGCGTAAAGACATGGAAGACATGTTCGAGGCTAAAGTGCATCTTGAACTGTGGGTCAAAGTAAAATCCGGATGGGCAGATGACGAGCGCGCATTGCGTAGCCTCGGTTACGTTGACGATCTCTGAGTAGCCTCTGATGGAAGGCTGGCAGCGCGCATTTGTTCTGCATAGTCGTCCGTGGAGCGAAACCAGCCTGATGCTGGACGTCTTCACGGAAGAGTCGGGCCGCGTGCGTCTGGTGGCAAAAGGCGCACGGGCTAAACGTTCTAACCTTAAAGGCACGCTACAGCCTTTTACCCCGCTGCTGGTGCGCTTTGGCGGACGCGGCGAAGTCAAAACCCTGCGCAGTGCTGAAGCCGTCTCTCTGGCGCTCCCCTTAAGCGGTATCACGCTGTATAGCGGCCTTTACGTGAATGAGCTGCTGGCGCGCGTGCTTGAACACGAAACGCGCTTTTCTGATCTCTTTTTCGATTATCTGTACTGCCTCCAGGCGCTGGCGGCGGCGGATTCGCCTGAGCCTGCGCTACGGCGATTTGAGCTGGCGCTGCTGGGACATCTTGGCTACGGCCTGGATTTTCTGCACTGCGCCGGCAGCGGCGAGCCGGTTGAAGAGACAATGACCTACCGTTATCGCGAAGAGAAAGGCTTTATTGCCAGCATGGTCATTGATAACAACACCTTTACCGGACATCATCTCAGGGCGCTGGCCAGCCGGGAGTTTCCTGATGCGGATACCCTGCGCGCGGCGAAACGCTTTACCCGCATCGCCCTTAAGCCCTATCTTGGTGGCAAACCATTAAAGAGCCGGGAGCTATTTCGCCAGTTCATGCCGAAGCGTTAGCGCTCCCGTAAAAGATTCTGACCTGGAAAAAATTGAGGATTGTCATGGCTGATTTACTGTTAGGCGTCAACATTGACCACATTGCCACCCTGCGTAATGCGCGCGGCACTGCGTACCCGGACCCGGTTCAGGCCGCATTTATTGCTGAACAGGCTGGAGCCGATGGCATCACCGTACATCTGCGTGAAGATCGCCGCCATATTACCGACCGCGACGTTAAGATCCTGCGCCAGACGCTGGACACCCGCATGAATCTTGAAATGGCCGTCACGGAAGAGATGCTGACGATTGCCTGCGAAACCAGACCGCATTTCTGCTGCCTGGTGCCGGAAAAACGTCAGGAAGTGACCACTGAAGGCGGGCTGGATGTCGCGGGACAGCAGGATAAAATGCGCGATGCCTGTCAGCGTCTGGCGGATGCCGGCATTCTCGTTTCACTGTTTATTGATGCCGACCACGCCCAAATCAAAGCCGCAGCCGACGCAGGCGCACCCTATATTGAAATTCATACAGGATGCTACGCGGATGCCAAAGACGAAACGACCCAGGCGCACGAGTTAGCGCGCATTGCAAAGGCCGCAACGTATGCGGCGAGTCTTGGCCTGAAAGTGAATGCGGGTCACGGCCTGACCTACCACAACGTGCAGGCCATTGCGGCGCTGCCGGAAATGCACGAGCTGAATATTGGTCATGCGATTATCGGACGTGCGGTCATGAGCGGTCTGAAAGACGCGGTGGCAGAAATGAAACGTCTGATGCAGGATGCTCGCCGCTGATGGCCATTCTTGGCCTGGGGACGGATATTGTAGAAATTGCCCGCATTGAAGCCGTCATCGCGCGCAGCGGCGATCGGCTGGCGCGCCGGGTATTGAGCGATAACGAATGGGCCATCTGGGAAGCGCACCATCAGCCGGTGCGTTTTCTGGCCAAGCGCTTTGCGGTCAAGGAAGCCGCTGCCAAGGCGTTTGGCACCGGTATTCGTAACGGTCTGGCGTTCAATCAGTTTGAAGTCTACAACGACGAACTGGGAAAACCGCGTTTGCGGTTATGGGGTGAGGCGCAGCGGCTGGCGGAAAACATGGGCGTCACATCAACGCACGTAACGCTGGCAGACGAGCGTCATTACGCCTGCGCAACGGTCATTATTGAGCGTTAGATTTTATCCGCATGATGCAGCAGAACAAACTTATCCCATAGCTGTTCTTCACTCTCCGCATGGAGCGGATCGTGGAGTATGGTGTTGGGGATCGGGCACACTTTCTGGCAGGTCGGCGTCTCATAGTGCCCGACGCACTCGGTACAACGGTCGCTGTTAATAACATACAGGCTGTCACCCATTGAAATCGCCTCGTTAGGGCACTCGGGTTCGCACATATCGCAATTAATGCATTTTTTGGTAATCAACAGCGCCATCAGGAAATTCTCAGAAACAACACAAACAGGGCGGGCATTATACGCCGATATTTTGTTCAGACCAGTTTTTTCACCAGCGCTTCACTCTGGCGGATATGATCCGGCGCATGCTCCAGATCCTGCTGGATCAGCGCCATAAACAGCAGATCGGTTAGCAGCATCTGGGCGCTGGTTGAGGAGATGGCAGCGCTACGGCTGGCCTGTTCTTCTGCGATAGTATAAAGACTGTGGGAGGCGCGCTGCTGCAACGTATTGATCGTAAATCCGGTAAGCGCAAATACCCGGGCACCGACCCGGTGGGCCTCTTCAGCCGCAAGGCAGATTTCACGCCGTTCGCCGCTGTAAGAGATAGCAAACAGCAGATCATCGGGGGCCATCGCCTGCACTCCTGCCAGTAACGCATGCATATCCAGTTCAATAATGGCGTTAAGGCCGATTTTCATTAGCTTCCAGCCAAAATTTCTCGCCACCAGCCCGGATGCACCAATGCCGGTCAAGATTATCCGCCTCGCCCCGCGCAGCATCTGCACACTTTCCAGAAGCTTCTCTTCGCTATTGATATCGAGTGAGGCGTGCATTGCCGCCAGTTTTTCCGCAATCAGCTTTTCGCCGACCAGAAGCAGGGGATCGTCCCCGCGAATATGGTTATGTACCGGCACAGAGGGCGGCTGGGGAAGGCTGATTAATGCTTCACCGATCGCCAGTTTCAGCGCCGGGAACCCCTTAAAACCCAGTTTTTGTGCGAACTTTACTACACTTGACTGGCTGACGCCTGCCTCATGCGCAAGCTGCTGTGAACTTAAATGAATAGCTTCATTGGGGCGTGAGAGTAAAAAATCCGCCAGCTTTTTATCGCTTTGGGCCAGTGCCGGATAGCGCTGACGGATACGGTTCAAACAGTTCATAACATCTCCCGCCGGTACGACAATCAGGGTGAAAAAAGACTCGCCTGGATGAATAATATATTCCAATATAGCCGTTATATTATGAATTAAAAATTCTGGAGCGACAAAATGAATCTTGGTTCACTGCTTTCTGAAACCCGTAATGCCCGCACGATGGGGCTGGACGACGTCTCTACGCGTGAAATGGTTAACTTACTCAATTATGAAGATGCGCAGGTCGCGCCCGCCGTTGCGGCGGTGCTGGACGACGTGGCTAAAGCGGTTGATGCGGCGGCGGCGGCGCTTCAGGCTGGCGGGCGCATCATCTATATGGGGGCAGGGACCAGCGGACGTCTGGGGGTGCTGGATGCCTCTGAATGCCCGCCCACGTTCGGCGTCCCGCACGGTCTGGTCGTCGGGCTGATTGCCGGCGGGCCGGGCGCGCTGCTGAAAGCGGTCGAAGGCGCAGAAGATAATCCGCATCTGGGTGAAGAAGACTTACAGGCGTTACATCTTGCGGCTCAGGATGTTGTGGTGGGCATAGCGGCCTCCGGACGTACGCCTTACGTGATCGGCGGCCTGCGCTATGCTAAAGCCGTTGGATGCACCACCGTTGCCCTCTCGTGTAACCCGGCTTCGCCGATTGCCAGCGAAGCAGACATTGCTATTTCCCCGCTGGTTGGCCCGGAAGCGCTCACCGGCTCTACACGCCTGAAATCAGGCACCGCACAAAAGATGGTGCTTAATATGATCTCAACCGGGGCGATGGTTAAGTTCGGTAAGGTGTACCAGAATCTGATGGTCGATATGAAGGCAACCAACATCAAGCTTATCGATCGCGCCTGCCGAATGGTAACAGAAGCGACCGGCATCGGGCGTGAGCAGGCAGAGCAGGTGCTCGGTCAGACTGATTATGAAGTCAAACCGGCCATTCTGATGGTGCTTACCGGGCTGGATGCGGTGACGGCCAGTACCCGACTTAAGCAGCATCACGGTTTCCTGCGCGCGGCGCTGGCAGACGATTAACGCCTGCATCAGGAACTTGTGACCGCCGGAACCGGAAAAATCAGGATCTATCTGTTAGGCTAATTAAGGTATTTATCGCCTGGTAGCGTATCGCCAGCTAATGGAAGCTTAACGATTCAGAGGAGTAAGGTTTGGCAACTCACGAGCGTCGCGTCGTCTTTTTTGATCTTGATGGAACGCTGCATCAGCAGGATATGTTCGGCAGTTTCCTGCGCTATCTGCTACGTCAACAGCCTTTAAATGCGCTGCTTGTCCTGCCTTTACTTCCGGTTATCGGCATTGCGCTGCTGATCAAAGGCCGCGCTGCGCGTTGGCCAATGAGTCTGCTGTTATGGGGATGTACATTTGGTCACAGTGAAGCGCATCTGAAACGGCTTGAAAGCCAGTTTGTTGCCTGGTTTCGTCAGCATGTGACTGCTTTTCCGGTTGTACATGAGCAGCTGACCGAATATTTGACCAGTACGGATGCCGACGTCTGGTTAATTACCGGCTCGCCGCAGCCGCTGGTAGAGCAGGTTTATGTTGATACGCCCTGGCTGCCCAAAGTTAATCTTATTGCCAGTCAGATCCGTCGGCACAATGGCGGATGGGTATTGACGATGCGCTGTCTGGGCCATGAAAAGGTGGCTCAGCTGGAACGTCGTATTGGTACACCGCTGCGTCTGCACAGCGGCTACAGCGACAGTAAACAGGATAACCCGCTGCTTTACTTCTGCCAGCATCGCTGGCGTGTCACGCCGTCAGGAACGCTTCAGCAACTCGAATGATGTTTAAAGGAGAGCCGCTGTGTATAATGCGCCCCCGCTTTTATCGCTGGAGTGCCTGCTTTGTCCGACCATGAACTGAATCACGAACACTGGATGCGCCACGCGCTGACGCTGGCTCAACGCGCCTGGGATGAGGGTGAAGTGCCGGTGGGAGCGGTGCTGGTACATGAGAATCGCGTTATTGGCGAAGGCTGGAACCGGCCGATAGGGCGTCACGATCCCACGGCGCATGCGGAGATCATGGCCCTGCGGCAGGGCGGGCTGGTGCTGCAAAACTACCGGCTTATTGACACCACGCTTTACGTTACCCTGGAGCCGTGCGTAATGTGCGCCGGCGCAATGGTTCACAGCCGCATCGGGCAGCTGGTCTTTGGTGCGCGCGATGCCAAAACCGGGGCGGCCGGATCGTTAATTGATATTCTGCATCATCCCGGCATGAATCATCGGGTGGAATTTACTGAAGGCGTGTTAAAGGACACGTGCGCGACCTTACTCAGCGAGTTTTTTCGCCACCGTCGTCAGGTTAAAAAAGCCCTCAGACAGGCAGAAAAAGACCCACGCTAGCGGCGAGGGCCATCAGCCAGCACCGGGGCCTTTGAATGCGTGCCGTATCCGCTATCCAGCATGGAGATAAACGGCACGACGGAGGGCGATTCCTGTTCCAGCGTCTCGGGCGATACAGCAGGATAGGCGCGTGAAAGCTGAAGTGTTTTTTCCATCATTCGCTCTTTCTCGATTAAATAACCGACCAGGCTGATTTGATATTTACGGATGTTTTCGACAAACGCGTACGCTTCATGCCCGCGCGCGTAGCCGTAGGTCAGACTGCCGTACACGGGTTTCTGACTGAGTAGTGGTAAACGCTGCTTTACGTCGGCCCAGCTATCAGGATTGCCGTTTTGCTTTGCCGTGAGTGCCCTGACGTCCAGCATATGCGCATAGCCCATATTATAGGCTGCCAGTGCAAACCAGATACGTTCGTTTTCAGGCACGGTGTCCGGTACTTTGCCGATCAGCTCACGCAGATAGCGCATTCCGCCGCTGATGCTTTGCTCGGCGTCGGTCCTGTCGCTTAAACCCAGACTTTGCGCGGTATTGCGGGTCAACATCATCATGCCGCGCACGCCGGTAGACGAGGTGGCCTGCGGGTCCCAGTGCGATTCCTGATAGGCAATAGCCGCCAGTAACCGCCAGTCGATTGTGTCTGCGTATTTCTCAAACAGCGGCTGGAAGTCCGGGAGCGTACTGTCAACAGCGCGTAAAAATGAGCGGGT
The DNA here is from genome assembly GCF_001187865.1 of Klebsiella sp. RIT-PI-d. NCBI lineage: Bacteria > Pseudomonadati > Pseudomonadota > Gammaproteobacteria > Enterobacterales > Enterobacteriaceae > Klebsiella > Klebsiella sp. RIT-PI-d. Next base: position 2,235,810 of record NZ_LGIT01000009.1, on the reverse strand, counting down.
ATCAACATAGTCAAAATCCCGACCGTGCCCAAGATACTTCTCTTCCAGGCGAGCAATAGTTCCTTCCGCAGTTTGCTTATCAAAGAAGACCTGCATGGCTTCTGACAGCGTTTTGTCTTCATCCTGCACGCTAAACCAGGTAACCGGTTGTTCATCGGTGACGTCCAGCGCGACCGCCAGTTCCGGGTGCACCCGCTGAAACAGACTGATGGCACCCGAATCCGTAATAGTGTAGTCAACTCGCCCTGCGACAACATCTTCCATTAGCGTCCGGCTGTTTCGTTGATGATCAACCGTCCAGTTAAGATCCGGAAATTTTTTAGCCTTAAGTTCACGCAGATCGTTAATCACCGCATGGCCCGGCGCTATCGTCAGCTGGTGCGCGCCAATAGACTCCAGCGAGCGGGGACGATAGCTGCCCATACGGTAAACCAGCTGCTGAGAAACGGAAGAGTAGGGGGGGCCAGGCTGATAATGCTTCGCCCGTTCGCTGTTCCATACCAGACCGGCCGCCAGGAGATCGGCGTTGCCGTTATCCAGATCGTCAAACAGCTGATCAATTGTTGGCCTGATCGTCACTTTCAGGCGTACGCCAAGTTGATCGGCAAACTGCTGCGCCAGTTCATAATCGAAACCTTCGACCTTGCCATTAATATTGATATAGGTCATTGGCGACGTAATGGTGCTAATACGCAGTTCACCGCGCGCCCGGATGGCCGCCAGCCGGTTCTCTGGCAGACTTTGCCACACAAGCACGGTCAGCAGAGCGAATAAAAATAATATAACAGACGCTGCGGCCAGTGGATAAATAATTTTTATTTTTTTCAAACAGTTAGTTCTCTTCGCCGTTCCTGAGTCCGATGATCTACAGCTCATGGAATGTGAGCGAATGTTTCAGAAGGAGCGGCATTTTGCTTAACAATACGTCGTCTGGCAACTTTTTCAGGTTGTGTGCCACACTGAATGTTAAAACCAGAAAGGCATTTAATTTCGACGCAAACGGTTTCGTCGCGGCGCACAATTCTTTATAATGACGCCCGTTTTCCCCCCATTGCGCACACTGAAAACTGAGAAGACGAGAGACTTATGATGGAAATTCTGCGTGGTTCGCCTGCCCTGTCGGCATTCCGAATGAATAAATTGCTGGCGCGCTTTCAGGCGTCCAACCTGCCGGTAAGCACCCTTTACGCTGAGTATATCCATTTTGCCGATCTAAGCGCGCCGCTGAGTGCGGAAGAACACGCCCAGCTTGAACGTCTGCTGACCTACGGCCCACACCTTAATAGTCATACCCCTTCAGGAAAATTGCTGCTGGTTACGCCACGTCCTGGCACCATCTCTCCCTGGTCTTCTAAAGCCACTGATATCGCGCATAACTGCGGCCTGCAACAGGTTAACCGCCTTGAGCGCGGCGTGGCGTATTACGTTGAAGCTTCGACTCTTACTGCTGAGCAGTGGCAGGCTGTCGCCGCAGAATTACACGATCGCATGATGGAAACGGTATTCACTTCGCAGGATGAAGCAGAAGCCCTGTTTGCCCATCATCAGCCGACGCCGGTGACTTCGGTTGATCTGCTGGGGAAAGGGCGGCAGGCGCTGAGCGATGCGAACCAGCGCCTCGGGCTGGCGCTGGCGGATGATGAAATTGATTATCTTCAGGATGCCTTTACCCGTCTGGGCCGTAATCCGAACGACATTGAGTTATACATGTTTGCGCAGGCGAACTCTGAGCACTGTCGGCATAAAATCTTTAATGCTGACTGGATCATTGACGGCCAGCAGCAGCAGAAGTCGCTGTTTAAGATGATCAAAAATACCTTTGAGCAAACGCCGGATCACGTCTTATCAGCGTATAAAGATAATGCGGCCGTCATGGAGGGTTCCGACGTGGGGCGCTTCTTCGCCGACCATAAAAACGGGCGCTATGATTTTCATCAGGAAGCTGCGCATATCCTGATGAAGGTCGAAACGCACAACCACCCGACGGCAATTTCACCGTGGCCGGGAGCGGCAACCGGCTCCGGCGGCGAGATCCGCGACGAAGGTGCCACCGGGCGCGGTGCTAAACCCAAAGCCGGGCTGGTGGGTTTTTCGGTTTCCAACCTGCGTATTCCTGGCTTTGAACAGCCGTGGGAAGAAGATTTCGGTAAACCCGATCGCATCGTTACCGCGCTGGACATCATGACCGACGGCCCGCTGGGCGGCGCGGCATTTAACAACGAATTTGGCCGTCCGGCCCTGACCGGTTACTTCCGTACTTACGAGGAAAAGGTTAACAGCCACAACGGTGAGGAGCTGCGCGGTTATCACAAGCCGATCATGCTGGCGGGCGGGATCGGTAATATTCGTGCCGATCATGTGCAGAAAGGCGAGATCGTTGTCGGCGCGAAGCTGATCGTTCTGGGCGGTCCGGCGATGAATATCGGGCTGGGCGGCGGCGCGGCCTCTTCAATGGCATCCGGGCAGTCTGATGCGGATCTCGATTTTGCTTCAGTCCAGCGTGATAACCCGGAGATGGAACGTCGTTGTCAGGAAGTGATTGACCGCTGCTGGCAGCTTGGCGAGGCTAACCCGATCCTCTTTATTCACGATGTGGGCGCGGGCGGCCTGTCTAACGCGATGCCGGAACTGGTTAGCGATGGCGGACGCGGCGGCAAGTTCGAACTGCGTGACGTGTTGAGCGACGAGCCTGGAATGAGTCCGCTGGAAATCTGGTGTAACGAATCTCAGGAACGCTATGTACTGGCGGTGGCGGCTGACCAGCTGCCGCTGTTTGATGAACTGTGCCAGCGCGAGCGTGCGCCATACGCGGTCATCGGTGAAGCTACTGATGAACAGCATCTGGTCATGAATGACCGTCATTTTGATAATCAGCCGATCGATCTCCCGCTGGACGTCCTGCTCGGCAAAACGCCGAAGATGACCCGCGATGTGCAAACCCGTAAGGCCACTGGCGACGCCTTCGATCGTCACAGCGTGACCGTCGAAGAGGCCGTGAAGCGCGTACTGCATCTGCCGACCGTGGCAGAGAAAACGTTTCTGGTCACCATTGGCGATCGCAGCGTGACCGGTATGGTCGCCCGCGATCAGATGGTGGGTCCGTGGCAAATCCCGGTAGCAAACTGTGCGGTGACCACTGCCAGCCTCGACAGCTACTACGGCGAAGCCATGTCGCTGGGCGAACGTGCACCCGTTGCGCTGCTGGACTTCGCCGCATCGGCGCGTCTGGCGGTTGGTGAAGCCCTGACTAACATTGCCGCCACGCACATTGGCGATATTAAACGCATTAAGCTTTCCGCAAACTGGATGTCCGCAGCCGGACATCCGGGTGAAGATGCCGGTTTGTATGAAGCGGTCAAAGCGGTAGGCGAAGAGCTGTGTCCGGCGCTTGGATTAACCATTCCGGTAGGCAAAGACTCTATGTCGATGAAAACCCGCTGGCAGGAAGGCCACGAGCAGCGCGAAATGACCTCGCCGCTGTCACTGGTGATCACCGCGTTTGCCCGCGTGGAAGATGTTCGTCAGACCATCACTCCGCAGCTTTCGGTTGAAGACAATGTGCTGCTGCTGATCGACTTAGGGCTGGGCAACAATGCCCTCGGCGCAACGGCGCTGGCACAGGTTTACCGCCAGCTGGGTAATGCTCCGGCCGATGTACGTAGCGCGGAGCAACTTAAAGGCTTTTACGACGCCATTCAGGCGCTGGTTGCCGCCCGTCAGCTGCTGGCCTATCACGACCGCTCCGACGGCGGGTTACTGGTGACGCTGGCAGAAATGGCGTTTGCCGGTCACTGCGGCGTTGAGGCTGATATCGCCGCGCTGGGCGACGACCGACTTGCCGCGCTGTTTAACGAAGAGCTGGGGGCGGTCATTCAGGTGCGTGCGGCCGATCGTCAGGCGGTGGAAGAGGTGCTGAACGCGCATGGTCTTGGCGATTGCGTACACTACCTGGGGCAGGCGGTAGCGGGCGACCGCTTTGTTATCACCTCTGATGAGCACCCTGTGTTTAATGAAAGCCGCACCACCCTGCGGATGTGGTGGGCAGAAACCACCTGGCAGATGCAGCGTTTGCGTGATAACCCGGAGTGCGCCGATCAGGAGCATGAGGCAAAACGTAATGACAACGATCCGGGCCTCAATGTGAAGCTCTCATTTGATATCAATGAGGATATTGCTGCGCCATATATTGCCACCGGTGCGCGGCCAAAAGTGGCCGTGCTGCGTGAGCAGGGGGTTAACTCTCATGTCGAAATGGCGGCAGCGTTCCATCGTGCGGGCTTTGATGCCATCGACGTCCATATGAGTGACCTGCTGGCAGGACGCACAGGTCTGGAGAGTTTCCAGGCGCTGGTTGCCTGCGGCGGCTTCTCCTATGGCGATGTGCTGGGGGCGGGCGAAGGCTGGGCGAAGTCGATCCTGTTCAATAACCGCGTGCGCGATGAGTTCGAAACCTTCTTCCACCGGCCACAAACGCTGGCGCTCGGCGTGTGTAACGGGTGCCAGATGATGTCGAATCTTCGCGAGCTGATCCCGGGCAGCGAACAGTGGCCGCGTTTCGTGCGTAACCTCTCCGATCGTTTCGAAGCACGCTTCAGCCTGGTGGAAGTAACGCAAAGTCCGTCCCTGCTGTTACAGGGCATGGTTGGCTCGCAGATGCCCATTGCCGTGTCGCACGGGGAAGGGCGCGTGGAAGTACGTGATGCGGCGCATCTCGCTCAGCTTGAAAGCAAAGGGCTGGTCGCGTTGCGCTATGTCGATAACACAGGCAGCGTGACGCAAACTTATCCGGCGAACCCGAATGGTTCACCGAATGGGATCACCGCAGTGACCAGCGAAAGTGGTCGCGTAACCGTGATGATGCCGCATCCTGAGCGCGTCTTCCGCACCGTCAGCAACTCCTGGCACCCGGAGAACTGGGGCGAGGACAGCCCGTGGATGCGTATTTTCCGCAATGCGCGTAAACAGTTAGGCTAAGGGCGGACTGCCGCCACGTCTGCGGACATCAATGATGAATTGATAGCGCAGTTTTACCAGCCGGGCATTTTGCCCGGCTTTTTTATTGTGAAAGCGATCGACAATGTGTGTCTGCAAAACCCGACATTATGCTTAAGGCGTGTCGCTTATTGGAGACATTTAAATTATTGATTTTTATATGTTATTAAAACTACCTAAAAAGGTGTTGTTTTTTGGCGACACATTGAACGAAAAGCAGACGGCAATGTTATATCACCTTTTTTATATAAATCCTTTTTAAAACATGCGTATAAAAAATAATTTTCAAAACTGGCACGCATGATGCATAATATTAACCAGTGGCTCATTCACCTTCTTATGTCAGCCCCCTCGGGACGCGCTACATAAACTTCGAATGACGCACAACAAGGTGCCTGCCGTCCAACTTCTGATAATTGCTTTTGCTTTATCAACCATCGGGCGAAACGTCGAGTTAGGCACCGCCTTATTACATAATAAAGCCGGGTTAATACCCGGCTTTATTGTATCTGCCTTCCGCCTCAGTTAGCATCGGCCTATTCAGGTCTGATGAGAGTAACACCTTGACGCGCTGGTCCATTTTCCCCCGCTCGCTAAGACAGCTGGTCATGCTGGCGTTTTTGCTGATCCTGCTTCCCCTTCTGGTGCTGGCATGGCAGGCGTGGCAAAGCCTGAATGCGCTAAGCGCTCAGGCAGCGCATACTAACCGGACGACGCTTATTGATGCACGCCGTAGTGAGGCGATGACTAACGTGGCGCTGGAAATGGAGCGTAGCTATCGCCAGTACTGCGTGCTCGACGATCCCACCCTTGCGCGGGTCTATCAGGGGCAGCGTAAGCGTTATATTGATATGCTTGATGCTCATGCCGGTGTTCTACCGGATGATAAACTCTATCAGACTCTGCGCCAGAATCTTAACGCGCTGGCCCAGCTCCAGTGCCTTAATAACGGTCCGACCACGCAATCAGCGCGTCAGCTTGAGGCTTTCGCCAGTGCCAATAGCGATATGGTACAGGCGACACGCGCCGTCGTTTTCTCCCGGGGGCAGCAGCTTCAGCAGGAAATTGCCGAACGCGGGCAATTTTTCGGCTGGCAGGCGCTGATCCTCTTTCTCATTAGTCTACTGATGGTACTGCTTTTCACCCGCATGATTATTGGGCCGGTTAAAGGCATTGAGCGGATGATCAATCGGCTGGGCGAAGGACGTTCTCTCGGTAATACGGTCGTATTACGCGGGCCGCGAGAACTTCGCTCCGTCGGGCAACGCATCATCTGGCTAAGCGAGCGTCTTTCATGGCTTGAAGCACAGCGCCATCAGTTTTTACGTCATCTCTCGCATGAGCTAAAAACGCCGCTTGCCAGTATGCGTGAGGGGACAGAGCTGCTGGCCGATCAGATCGTTGGTCCCCTGACCGCTGAACAGGCTGAAGTGGTCAATATCCTCGACGCCAGCAGCCGTAATCTGCAAAAGTTGATTGAACAATTGCTTGATTACAATAGAAAACTCGCTGATAGCGCCACTGAAATCGAACCCGTTGAGCTTGCTCCGCTGGTGGAGGGGGTAATATCTGCACACAGCCTTCCGGCGCGGGCAAAAATGATGTCGACCCGCGTTACGCTGGATGAACCGGCCTGTCTTGCAGAACCCATGCTATTAATGAGCGTGCTGGATAATCTTTATTCGAATGCGGTGTACTATGGAAATGAATCCGGTAACATTTATATTCGTAGCCAGCGCCATGACAATCGGGTACGGATTGAAGTCAGCAATACCGGTTCACCTATCCCTGAGGCAGAAAAATCGATGATTTTTGAGCCTTTTTACCAGGGAAGCCATCAGCGTAAAGGCGCAGTTAAAGGCAGCGGCCTGGGGCTAAGTATTGCCAGGGACTGTGTTCGCAGGATGCAGGGCGAGCTTCACCTGGTTGATGAAAGCACCGGGAATATCTGTTTTCGCATTGAACTACCCGTCTCGGGGCCGGACACCTTAAAATGAAAATTAATCGGGTAACTATGTCACACACTCTGGCACGTTTTGATCCTGTCGGGTTCTCTCGTCTTTTTTGGGCGCTCCCTGTGTCCTGCCTGCTGCTGGTCGGATGTTCATCACATTTAGTGCATCGCGCCCCGGATAAAGCCCAGGAGAAAATCCCTCAGCATCAGGTTGCTGATTTCCTCTCCACGGAGTGTACGAATATCTGGACGGCAGGCACCACAGAGCGTGATAAAAACCCGCTCTACTGGCTGCGTGGTATTGACTGCGCCGAGCGTCTCTCTGCGCAGCAGGCAAGAGCTGAGGCACGTTTCTGGTCCGACGATACCTGGCAGGATGCGTTCAGACGCGGCATTATGTTAGCCAATGCTAAAATCACGCCGGTCGAGCGGCGCGACAGCGTGACCCGACTGGATGCGCTAAGCCCGCAAATACCGGCCCAGGTGCGTCCGTTGTATCAACTGTGGCGCGACACCCAGGCGCTACAGCTGCAACTTTCCGAGGAACGCTATCGCTACAGTAAACTTCAGCAGTCTGCTGATGGCGAACTGGATACGCTGCGCCAACAACAGCAGGCGTTACAAAGTCAGCTGGATGCCACAACCCGCAAGCTGGAGGGGCTGACCGATATTGAGCGTCAGCTATCCTCCCGTAAACCCGCCGGTAATCTCAGCTCAGACGTCAGCCATGCGAGCGATAAACCGGCCGCGCCACAAGAAAATCAGCCTGCCGACGAGGATAGCCATGATAAGCCGTAAACCTGCCCATCTTTTACTGGTGGACGACGATCCGGGGCTGCTTAAGCTCTTAGGAATGCGTTTGACCAGCGAAGGCTACAGCGTGGTTACGGCCGCGAGCGGTCAGGAAGGGCTGCGCGTCCTCAATCGTGAAAAAGTCGATCTGGTGATAAGCGATTTGCGCATGGATGAGATGGACGGAATGCAGCTGTTTGCCGGGATCCAGAAACTCCAGCCTGGGATGCCGGTTATTATTCTTACCGCTCACGGCTCCATTCCGGATGCGGTGGCCGCTACCCGGCAGGGCGTTTTTAGCTTTCTGACCAAGCCGGTCGATAAAGACGCGCTGTATAAAGCCATCAACGATGCGCTTGAGCACTCTGCGCCCGCAACCGATGAGCGCTGGCGTGAATCCATTGTGACCCGAAGCCCGGTAATGCTGCGCCTGATTGAACAGGCGCAAATGATCGCTCAGTCGGACGTTAGCATCTTGATTAATGGTCAGAGCGGTACCGGCAAAGAAGTCTTTGCCCAGGCGATCCACAATGCCAGCCCGCGTGCGAGCCAGCCTTTTATCGCCATTAACTGCGGTGCGCTGCCGGAACAATTGTTGGAGTCCGAGTTATTCGGCCATGCCCGCGGAGCATTTACCGGCGCGGTAAGTAACCGGGAAGGGCTGTTTCAGGCAGCGCAAGGCGGCACGCTGTTTCTCGATGAAATTGGTGATATGCCGATCCCTCTCCAGGTTAAGCTTTTGCGCGTGCTTCAGGAGCGAAAAGTCCGACCGCTCGGCAGTAACCGCGACCTTGATATTGACGTGCGTATCGTCTCCGCTACCCATCGCGATTTACCCAAGGCCATGGCACGCGGTGAGTTTCGTGAAGATCTGTTTTATCGCCTTAACGTGGTTAACCTGAAAATTCCGGCGCTGGCCGACCGTACGGAAGATATCCCGCTGCTGGCCAATCATTTGCTGCGCTTATCTGCCGACCGTCATAAACCGTTTGTACGCGCTTTTTCGACCGATGCCATGAAGCGTCTCATGACTGCCGCATGGCCGGGAAATGTGCGCCAGCTGGTTAACGTCATCGAACAGTGTGTGGCGCTAACGTCGTCCCCGGTAATAAGCGATGCGCTGGTTGAGCAGGCGCTTGAGGGCGAAAATACGGCGCTGCCGACCTTTGCCGATGCGCGTAATCAGTTCGAACTTAATTATCTGCGCAAGCTGCTGCAAATAACCAAAGGCAACGTGACGCATGCGGCACGCATGGCCGGACGTAATCGAACTGAATTTTATAAATTGCTTTCGCGTCATGAACTGGAAGCCAACGACTTTAAAGAGTAATTTGTCGCGCTTTTCAATATTGAGATATGATACGGTGAGCAACCGTTTACGCGAATAAAACAGACAACGTTTCCAGGGAACACCATGAAAAAGATCGATGCGATAATCAAACCTTTTAAACTGGATGATGTGCGTGAAGCGCTGGCCGAAGTCGGAATTACCGGGATGACAGTGACCGAGGTTAAAGGTTTTGGTCGTCAGAAAGGCCACACCGAACTGTACCGTGGCGCTGAATATATGGTGGATTTTCTGCCGAAAGTAAAAATTGAAATTGTCGTTACCGACGACATTGTCGACACCTGCGTAGATACCATCATCCGCACGGCGCAGACCGGCAAAATTGGTGACGGTAAAATCTTCGTCTTTGACGTCGCTCGCGTGGTGCGGATCCGTACCGGTGAAGAAGACGACGCGGCCATCTGATATCATTGAGCAGCGAGTCGGCAAGGCTGTCCGGCGACTCGCGCATCTACAGGCTAACGCATTAAAGAACTTTATGCGGGCCAAAACATTCGTAATGAATACGATCTGTGCTAATTCCTGATTCTACTAACTGCCGCGCCGCAAATTGCATAAAGGCGACCGGACCGCAAAGATAATACTCACTGAGCGGATCGTTCAGAGTCTCTTCACGCTGGCGCAGATCCATCAGACCCTCACTATTAAATCGGGCCGCCTGACGATCGGCTTCGCTCGGCAGACGATACCAGATGTGCGCGGTAAACTTCGGCAAGGCGTTGCCAAGCATCATTACTTCATCGGTAAACGCATGAACATCGCCGTTTTCGGCGGCGTGATACCAGTTGACCGGTGCGGGATGCTTGTTCTGAGCGAGCGTATCAAGCATCGCCAGCATTGGCGTTTGCCCGACCCCGGCCGAGATAAGCGTCACCGGCGTTTGAGGATCGACACGCATAAAAAAATCGCCCGCAGGCGCGGTGAGATAAACCACATCACCCACGATTGCCTCGTTATGCAGCCAGCTGGAAACCTGACCGCCCGCTTCGCGTTTTACTGCAATACGGTAGCGTTTGCCGTCGCCTTTACGCGTCAGTGAATACTGGCGGATTTCCTGAAAGGCAAAATCCTTCGGCTTCAGCCAGACGCCAAGATATTGACCCGGCTGATAATCGGCTACCGGCTCTCCGTCTACGGGTTCAAATTCAAAACTGGTGACCAGGCTGCTGCGCGGCGTTTTATCGACGATGCGAAATGCCCGGGTTCCTTCCCAGCCACCCGTCTTACTGGCATTTTGCTGATAAAGCTGTGCTTCACGATCGATAAATACACCCGCCAGCACACCGTAGGCCTTACCCCATGCGTCAAGTACCTCCTGACCAGGACTAAGCATCTCATCCAGCGTCGCCAGCAGGTGTTTTCCGACGATATCGTACTGCGCAGGCTTTATCTGAAAACTGGTGTGCTTCTGGGCGATTTTTTCGACGGCTGGCAGCAGGGCCGGGAGGTTATCAATATTGCTGGCGTAGGCGGCGATGGCATTGAACAGCGCTTCACGCTGGTCACCATTGCGCTGGTTACTCATATTGAAAATATCTTTAAGTTCCGGATTGTGCTCAAACATGCGGTCATAAAAATGGGCGGTCAGTTTAGGGCCGGTTTTCAGCAGCAGGGGAATGGTGGCTTTCACCGTAGCAATAGTTTGCGTATCAAGCATAGCAGGCTCCTTTTTATAAGATGTATTTTAAATGAATCTTATAAAAATACCCTTATGTTGTAAATGGTTCTTTGCAACTTGAAAAACACGCATTTTTAACCTGAAAAGAATTCCACTGCTTTCGGTAAGCTTTTAATCGCATAAAGCCTGATATGACGGCATGCCAATCGTTTGCGTAAAATCCTTTGTCAAGACCTGTTATCACGATAGCAATCAGTTATACTGTCCGCCGTTGCCAAATTTTAATTGTTAGCTGAGTCAGGAGATGCGGATGTTAAAGCGTGAAATGAACATTGCCGATTATGATGCCGAGCTGTGGCAGGCTATGGAGCAGGAAAAAGTACGTCAGGAAGAACATATCGAACTGATCGCCTCCGAGAACTACACCAGCCCGCGCGTCATGCAGGCGCAGGGTTCTCAGCTGACCAATAAATATGCTGAAGGTTATCCGGGCAAGCGTTATTACGGCGGTTGTGAGTACGTTGATATCGTTGAACAACTGGCGATTGACCGTGCAAAAGAACTGTTTGGTGCCGACTACGCCAACGTGCAGCCGCACTCCGGCTCTCAGGCTAACTTCGCAGTGTACACCGCGCTGCTGCAGCCTGGCGATACCGTTCTCGGGATGAACCTGGCACAGGGCGGCCACCTGACGCACGGCTCTCCGGTTAACTTCTCCGGCAAACTGTACAACATCATCCCTTACGGAATTGATGAGTCCGGTAAAATTGACTACGAAGACATGGCTAAGCAGGCGCAGGCCCATAAACCGAAGATGATCATCGGCGGCTTCTCTGCTTACTCTGGCGTCGTTGACTGGGCAAAAATGCGTGAAATCGCCGACAGCATTGGCGCGTATCTGTTTGTCGATATGGCTCACGTTGCCGGTCTGATTGCGGCAGGCGTCTATCCGAACCCGGTTCCGCATGCACACGTGGTCACCACCACCACCCATAAAACGCTGGCTGGCCCACGTGGCGGTCTGATCCTGGCGAAAGGCGGCGATGAAGAGCTGTATAAGAAGCTGAACTCTGCCGTGTTCCCGAGCGCGCAGGGCGGCCCGCTGATGCACGTTATCGCAGCGAAAGCGGTGGCGCTGAAAGAAGCGATGGAGCCTGAATTCAAGGTCTATCAGCAGCAGGTTGCGAAAAATGCCAAAGCGATGGTCGAGGTGTTCCTGAGTCGCGGTTACAAAGTGGTCTCTGGCGGAACTGAAAACCACCTGTTCCTGCTGGATCTGGTTGATAAAAACCTGACCGGTAAAGAAGCTGACGCCGCCCTGGGCCGCGCCAACATCACCGTCAACAAAAACAGCGTGCCAAACGATCCGAAAAGCCCGTTTGTCACCTCCGGCATTCGTATCGGTTCCCCGGCCGTTACTCGCCGCGGCTTTAAAGAAGCGGAAGTGAAAGAACTGGCAGGCTGGATGTGTGATGTCCTGGACAATATTAATGATGAAGCCCTGATTGAGCGCATCAAAGGTAAAGTACTGGATATCTGCGCCCGTTTCCCGGTTTACGCGTAACGACTTTGCTGTTTAAGGGCCGCCGCGAGCGGCCTTTTTTATTTCAGCTTTTAGTGATGTCAATAATATGTTGCTTAACGTTGCAAGCCGTGACGTTTATCGCCAGACTGTTGCCTCCAATCAGGAGGGGATTATGGCTCTGCACTCTACGCGCTGGCTGGCGCTCAGTTATTTCACCTACTTTTTTAGCTACGGCATTTTTCTGCCTTTCTGGAGCGTCTGGCTCGAAGGCACCGGCTTAACGCCGGAAACCATCGGTTTACTGCTCGGCTCCGGGCTTATCGCACGTTTTCTCGGCAGTCTGATTATCGCTCCGCGCGTCAGCGATCCCTCCCGCCTGATTCTGGCGCTCCGCGTGCTGGCGCTACTTACGCTGGTGTTTGCCTCAGGCTTCTGGTTTGGCACACACGTCGCCTGGCTGATGGTGGTAATGGTCGGTTTCAATCTCTTTTTCTCGCCGCTGGTTCCGCTTACCGATGCGCTGGCGAACACCTGGCAAAAGCAGATCACCATGGATTATGGCCGCGTGCGGCTGTGGGGATCTATCGCCTTTGTGATTGGCTCTGCACTCACCGGCAAACTGGTCAGTCTCTACAACTATCAGGCCATTCTGGCGCTACTGACGCTGGGTGTGGCCTCAATGCTTATCGGCATGTTACTGCGGCCTTCCGTGATGCCAGCAGGTGAAAAACGGCAGCAGGAAGCGGCCGGATGGGGCGCATGGCGAGGCCTGGTTATGCAGCACTGGCGTTTTTTGGCCTGCGTCTCTTTTTTACAGGGCGCGCATGCCGCCTATTATGGCTTCAGTGCGATTTACTGGCAGGGGGCCGGATACTCGGCCTCTGCGGTTGGCTATTTATGGTCGCTGGGCGTGGTCGCGGAAGTCGTCATATTTGCCCTGAGCAAAAAAGTATTTAGCCGGTTTAGCGCGCGCGATCTCCTGCTACTTTCTGCGGTATGTGGGCTACTGCGCTGGGGAATTATGGGCGCCTCTACAGCGCTACCGTGGCTGATTGTGGCGCAAGTTCTGCACTGTGGTACCTTCACCGTCTGCCATCTGGCGGCAATGCGCTACATCTCAGCCAGACAGGGCGGGGAGGTCATTCGTTTACAGGCGATGTATTCAGCAGTGGCGATGGGCGGCAGTATTGCGGTGATGACTGTTTTTGCCGGTTTCCTGTATCAACATTTTCAGCAGGGCGTTTTCTGGATCATGGCGCTACTGGCATTGCCTGCGATGCTGCTGCGCCCCAGAGTGGCGGCGCAGTAATTACGCTTCCAGCATTTGCTGAATGTGTTCGCGCTGATTCACGCTGAGCGGCTGCTCGGCGTGGATCAGCGGCGGAGAAAACAGCGGCAGTGTAGTGACATAAGGGGTCACCACCAACGTCACTTCTTTAGGCGCCCCCTGTTTCTGGAAAGCGTGAAGGGTCAGATATTTAATATTGAGCGGCAACAGCGTTAACTCACGCAGCTGCAACTCCAGATCCTGCTCCAGTACGGGATCGCCCCCGGTTAGCAACAGCACCTGTTTTTCATGCAGATCGTTTTCCTGCATCAGCCATGCACCGAATATCACCGCAATTAATCCCGCTTCATTGTCGGTAAACTGAAGATCGTAATTCTCTTCCAGACAATGCAGGGCCTCGCGGGTGGTACGCATCAATCGTGGGTAAAGCTGGTTTACCTCTTCCGGCAGGCTGTTATCGATCCCAATGCCGAATACGCTGCGGTCCAGCGCCTGAACCAGATGAATATAAAGTTGGCGGCTTAGCCCCTGTTCATCGCTAAACTGTCGGCCTGCCAGAAGCTGAAAGTTATGAATCAGCTGTCTAATGATAAGGCGCAGGCGGCTATCCTGCTGATGGGCATCGCGCTGCGGGTCCGGCGTTCTTAACACCATAAACAGCAGACTTAAGAAAAGGTGTTCATTGGCATGCAGCGTTTGAGTCACTCTGCGCTGCCAGTGACGGATCACATCGGTTGTCGCCAGATACTCAGCCCGCGCTTCGGTCCACAATTGCTGAGCCGGATTAAACTCGGGCGATAGCCCCAGCTGCTGCTGTAGCAGACAATATTGTAAGTACAGGCGTAAAAAATGCCGATCCCGACACTCAAATTCCCGCTCAAGTCGCCGGGCGCAGAGATTAACCAGCGCCTGCAAATTGGTCTCATCATACAGCGTGCGCGCAACACCCTGAACTTTCATCTGGGTTTTCAGCGCGGGCGTAAAATGCTGTTCGATAAAGTGTGGACACAGGCGCAGCGCACGTCGCAGCCAGTGCAGCAGGCATAATCGCTGGTCAAGAGGCGTGCCTTCAATCCGATAGCTACCGTCAGGTTGCGCATTGATGGTGAGGCGGTAATAACGCTGGATCTCATGATTCGCCTCATCGATATCCTGGCGAGTCACGGCACTCTCTACGTTATTCACTCTGCCTATAGATTCGGCGGTAATAGTATCCCCCGGCAGAGACAACATCAAAAGCACCTGGCAGCGGCGCTGTGGACTGGAAAGCACAGATGGTGGATCGGTAAGTGTCATCATCTGCATGGTTCCAGTTAACGGTTAGGTTCAGGATGGCAGGTAAAGTGCGCGGCGCGCGTTTACCCCTGCACGGTAATCATGTACGTTTCAGGGAGTGTTTATTGACGCCCCTGATGCAACGCGAAGGATTTTGTATAAGAATAGCCAAAGGATCGCAGTGCGAAAGCGCAGCCGGACGTCTTTCCATAAGGAATGCTGGGGAATGTCACAGAATTTTTCACGTAAGAAGCCTGTTCACAACGTTAAAGTGCGCGCCCTGGCGCTCATTTTCACGTTTTTATCACTACCTGTGGCAGCGCACCCCCATAGTTTTATCGCAATGCAAAACCAGGTGATGACCGCAAACGGACAGTTTACCGCCCTCAAAATGCGCTGGACGATGGATGAAATCACCTCAGCCGATCTGCTTTACGATGCGGGCGACGCGAAGCCGGGAGAGGAAATATGGAAAAAGCTGGCGGCAGAAGTGATGGCCAATGTGCTGGGACAGCACTATTTTACCGAGGTCTGGCATAACGGGCAGAAGGTTAAATTCCTTAATCGCCCGTCGGCCTACCAGCTCACCAGAGAGGGGCATAAAGCGGTTCTGACATTCGTTCTGCCGCTGGCAGCGCCGCAACCGTTGGCCGGGCAAACGTATACCTTCTCCACGTTCGATCCCACCTACTTTGTCGATATGCACTACGATGCAGAAAATGATATCACGATGACAAATAACGGCGCGGCTCAGTGCACACTGGCGTTGCATACCCCGCAGCCGGACGAGAAAATGCTGGCTTACGCGCTGTCGCTGGATAAAGAGGACGCACCGCCGGAAGAGATGGATTTGGGTCAACAGTTTGCGCAGAAGGTGACTTTACAATGTCCTCCGGTTTAAATTCAGCCCGTGTCGGGCCTCGCTGGTTTCATCTCTGGCCGCTACTCCTCCTCATCGTTCTGGCGCTCGCCGGAGGGATAGGGCTATGGCATAACTGGCCGCAGATCATGCTGAAAAGCATTATCTGGCAGCGCGACGTCAACCAGCGCATGAGCGGGCTGCTCCAGGCAGTCGCCGTTAATCCAGTGCGTGCGGGCGCGTCACTGCTGCTGTTCAGCTTTATCTATGGGGTGCTGCACGCGCTGGGACCGGGGCACGGTAAAATCGTGATAACCACCTGGCTTGCGACCCATCCTTCCCGACTTAAATCGAGCATTATCCTGACGCTGGCGGCATCGCTGCTTCAGGGGCTGGTGGCGATTGCGCTGGTGACCATTGTCCTTAGCGTGCTGCAATTACCGGCGCGTTCGCTGCATCTCAGCAGCTTCTGGCTTGAGAAAGGGAGTTATGCCCTGGTGGGCGTGCTGGGGCTATTACTGTGCGGCCGGGCGGTAAAAAAGCTGCGTGCTTTGCTGCGCAGGCCGGTATTTACCGCCTTTACGCCGCATCATCACCATCATGCCCATTGCGGCTGTAGCCATCAGCATATTCCTTCACCCGAGCAGCAGGCCGGTGAAGACTGGCGGGCAAGGCTGATGATTGTGGTGTCCATGGGTATGCGTCCCTGCTCGGGAGCTATTATGGTTCTGCTGTTCAGCAAGGTGATCGGCGTATTTAGCTGGGGAATGATTTCTGCGCTGGCAATGGCGGCAGGGACGTCAATAACGATCTCTTCTCTGGCATTACTGGTGCATAGTTTTCGCACGCTGGCAGTCAAAATTAGCGGTAAGAAAGCCCCGGTGCTGTGGCAGCAGATCGGGTGGGCAACGCTGGCTCTGGCGGGCGGCGCGATACTGATTGCCGCTGCGCTAATTATGTGGCTAAGTGCCCAGCCTGTGACGCGTGGACTGCGTCCTTTCTGACTTTTTTGCAGGATTAACGGCCCCAGTAGCAGGGGCCGCACTGGCTGTTAACGCTTCAGCGCTTCGCTCAGTTCATCACGCATATTCGCCAGCATGGCTTTAACCACGCGCGGGTTACCGGCAACGATGTTACCGGTTGTCATATAGTTATGACCGCCGGTGAAATCGCAAACCAGTGCGCCCGCTTCACGTGCCAGCAGTTCGCCTGCGGCGAAATCCCACGGTTTCAGGCCGATTTCAAAGAAACCGTCCACGCGGCCAGCAGCAACATAGGCCAGATCCAGCGCGGCAGAGCCGGTGCGGCGGAAATCTGCACATTCAGTGAACATTTTACCGATGATTTTCATGTAGGCCGGCGCGTGCTGTTTGGCCTTGAACGGGAAGCCCGTCGCAATGATCGTGCCGTCTAAATCGCGAGCAATACTGCCGCGCAGGCGGTAGCCGTTCAGCTGCGCGCCCTGACCACGGGTGGAAGTAAACAATTCATTGCGCATGGGATCGTAAACCACCGCCACTTCAGTGCGGCCTTTAATACGCACGGCGATAGAAACCGCGAAGTGCGGCAGACGTTTGATAAAGTTGGTGGTGCCATCCAGTGGATCGATAACCCATTGAACATCCTGATCTTCGCCAGCGTGCTCACCGCTTTCTTCGGTGATAATGGTGTGTTGCGGGTAAGATTTGCGAATCGTTTCGATAATCAGCGCTTCGGCTGCTTTATCGACGTTAGTTACGAAATCATTGCTGCCTTTCTGGCTGGTTTCAACGGAATCAGGCGTTTCGTAATGTTTGGCAATCAGGTTACCCGCCTTGCGCGCTGCGCGCACGGCGATATTCAGCATTGGATGCATCGGTTACTCTCACTGGATGTTAAAGAACGGGAAAATCGGCGCATATCATATCAGCGAATTCGGATTATGTCTCCGGTTTATGGTAATATGCCTGAATAATCTTTAACCGAAGAAAGACAATGCTGCAAAATATTCGAATTGTGCTGGTAGAAACCTCCCATACGGGCAACATGGGTTCTGTGGCCCGGGCCATGAAAACCATGGGGCTAACTAACTTGTGGCTGGTCAATCCGCTGGTCAAACCTGACTCGCAGGCCATCGCCCTGGCGGCCGGGGCAAGTGATGTGATCGGCAACGCGCATATTGTTGAAACGCTGGATGACGCGCTGGCAGGGTGTAGCCTGGTAGTGGGAACCAGCGCGCGTTCACGTACCCTACCATGGCCGATGCTCGATCCGCGCGAATGCGGGTTGAAAAGCGTGGCGGAAGCGGAACATGCGCCGGTTGCGCTGGTGTTTGGCCGCGAGCGCGTTGGGTTAACTAACGATGAACTGCAAAAATGCCACTATCACGTTGCCATTGCCGCCAATCCGGAATACAGCTCGCTCAATCTGGCGATGGCCGTGCAGGTTATTTCCTACGAAGTCCGCATGGCCTGGCTTGCCACTCAGGCGCAGGAAAAAGCCGAGCCTGTTGAAACCCCGTACCCGCTGGTGGACGATCTGGAACGCTTCTACGGTCACCTGGAACAGACCCTGCTGGCTACCGGCTTCATTCGTGAAAGCCATCCTGGCCAGGTGATGAATAAGCTGCGTCGTCTGTTTACCCGCGCCCGCCCGGAAAGCCAGGAGCTGAATATCCTGCGCGGCGTGCTGGCATCGATTGAGCAAAAGCATAAAGAACAGCCTTAAACGCACCGATGAGACCGGTTGATTGCCGGCCTGATAAGCGCAGCGCCATCCGGCATTATTGTCTCGCCGGGTAAACGCACGGAAGGTGAAATACCTGACTAAAACAGTCAACTAAATAGTTGACCATTTTAGTCGGGAATGTCAGACTTGGCCCTGCTATGTAGTACACCCCGATTTTAATAAAAATGCCCAGGCAGGGCCAGGTTTGAGGTTAAGTAAGACATGAGACTGACATCTAAAGGGCGTTATGCCGTGACCGCAATGCTGGACGTTGCGCTCAACTCCGAATCCGGCCCGGTACCGCTGGCTGATATTTCTGAACGTCAGGGGATCTCCCTTTCTTATCTGGAACAATTGTTCTCCCGTCTACGTAAAAACGGTCTGGTTTCCAGCGTGCGTGGACCGGGCGGTGGCTACCTGTTGGGTAAAGATGCCAGCACCATCGCCGTTGGCGAAGTGATTAGCGCCGTTGATGAGTCCGTCGACGCTACCCGCTGTCAGGGCAAAGGCGGCTGCCAGGGTGGCGATAAATGCCTGACCCATGCGCTGTGGCGCGATCTCAGCGACCGTCTTACCGGTTTCCTGAACAATATTACCCTGGGTGAGCTGGTTAATAATAAGGAAGTGCTTGACGTCTCTGACCGTCAGCAGGCGCTTGACGTGCCGCGTACGGCCCGTTCACAGGATCAGATCAACGTTAAGTTACGCGCCTAATAAAAATTGCCTGCCGCTCAGGTCACCTGAACGGCAGAGTAAAAAAGTTTTCTGAATCAGGCCGGGGCGCTATAGCTCTGCTACCGGTTAATCCGGTTGCCTGGTTCCTTGCATTGATGAGTGATGTACGGAGCTTAAGAGTAATGAAATTACCGATTTATCTCGACTACTCCGCAACCACGCCGGTGGACCCGCGTGTTGCCGAGAAGATGATGCAGTGCCTGACCTTAGACGGGACCTTTGGTAATCCGGCCTCCCGTTCACACCGTTTCGGCTGGCAGGCTGAAGAAGCGGTTGATATCGCCCGTAACCAGATCGCCGATCTGGTCGGTGCCGATCCGCGTGAAATTGTCTTTACCTCTGGTGCGACTGAATCTGACAACCTGGCAATTAAAGGTGCAGCTAACTTTTATCAGAAAAAAGGCAAGCACATCATTACCAGTAAGACCGAGCATAAAGCCGTGCTGGATACCTGCCGCCAGCTGGAGCGTGAAGGGTTTGAGATCACTTACCTGGCTCCGCAGCGCAACGGTATTATTGACCTGAAAGAACTTGAAGCGGCGATGCGTGACGACACTATCCTCGTGTCCATCATGCACGTGAATAACGAAATCGGCGTAGTGCAGGATATCGCGACCATTGGCGATATGTGCCGTGCGCGCGGCATCATCTATCACGTTGATGCGACGCAGAGCGTCGGCAAACTGCCTATTGATCTGAGCCAGCTTAAAGTAGATCTGATGTCTTTCTCCGGCCACAAAATCTATGGCCCGAAAGGCATTGGTGCACTGTACGTGCGTCGTAAACCGCGTATCCGTATCGAAGCGCAGATGCACGGTGGCGGCCACGAGCGCGGTATGCGTTCCGGGACACTGCCTGTTCACCAGATTGTCGGTATGGGTGAAGCGTACCGTATCGCAAAAGAAGAGATGGAAAGCGAGATGGCGCGTCTGCGCACGCTGCGCAACCGTCTGTGGGACGGCGTGAAGGACATGGAAGAAGTGTACCTGAACGGCTCCCTCGAGCAGGGCGCACCAAATATCCTCAACGTCAGCTTTAACTACGTTGAAGGCGAGTCGCTGATTATGGCGCTGAAAGACCTCGCTGTCTCTTCCGGATCTGCCTGTACCTCTGCGAGCCTGGAACCGTCCTACGTGCTGCGCGCGCTGGGAATGACCGACGAGCTGGCACACAGCTCCATTCGTTTCTCTTTAGGTCGTTTTACTACCGAAGAAGAAATTGACTACACCATCAAGCTGGTACGTAACTCCATCGGCCGTCTGCGCGACCTTTCTCCGCTGTGGGAAATGTTCAAGCAGGGCGTGGATATCAACAGCATTGAATGGTCACATCATTAATCGGTAGATAAGAGGAATTTAAGCATGGCATATAGCGAAAAAGTTATTGATCATTACGAGAACCCACGCAACGTTGGCTCTTTTGACAACAGCGACGACAGCGTTGGTAGCGGCATGGTGGGTGCACCGGCCTGTGGTGACGTCATGAAATTGCAGATTAAAGTGAACAACGACGGTATCATTGAAGATGCACGCTTCAAGACCTACGGCTGCGGCTCGGCTATCGCTTCCAGCTCGCTGGTCACTGAGTGGGTGAAAGGTAAATCACTCGACGAAGCGCAGGCAATTAAAAATACCGATATCGCTGATGAGCTCGAACTGCCGCCGGTGAAAATTCACTGTTCGATCCTGGCTGAAGATGCCATTAAAGCGGCCATCGCCGATTATAAAAGTAAACGTGAAGTGAAATAACAGAGGTTTCTATGTCGATTACCCTGAGCGACAGTGCTGCCGCGCGAGTAAATGCTTTCCTGACCAACCGTGGTAAAGGGTTCGGCCTGCGTCTGGGGGTAAGAACCTCCGGCTGTTCTGGCATGGCCTATGTACTGGAATTTGTTGATGAACCGGCAGCAGAAGATACCGTGTTCGAAGACAAAGGCGTAAAAGTCGTGGTCGATGGCAAGAGCCTGCAATTTCTGAACGGCACGCAGCTGGATTTCGTTAAAGAAGGTCTGAACGAAGGGTTTAAATTTACCAACCCGAATGTGAAAGACGAGTGCGGCTGCGGCGAAAGCTTCCACGTTTAATCGCGTATCACCAATGAACCCCACCGCAGTCATTCTGCGCGTGGGGTTTGTTTTAACAGGCTAACCCTAAGATTGTTATGGATTACTTCACTCTTTTTGGTTTACCCGCCCGTTATCCTGTCGATATACAGGCGCTGACCACGCGTTTTCAGGATCTACAGCGTCAGTTTCATCCTGATAAATTTGCCCGCGGCACGCCAGCAGAGCAGCTTGCGGCAGTGCAAAAATCAGCGACGATCAACCAGGCGTGGCAAACCCTGCGCCATCCGCTAATGCGCGCCGAATACTTGCTTTCATTGCACGGTTTTGATCTGGCCAGTGAGCAGCATACCGTAAGCGATACCGCCTTTCTGATGGAACAACTTGAGCTGCGTGAAGCGCTGGATGAGATTGCTCAGGCGAAAGATGAAACGCGTCTTGAAGATCTGATGAAGCGGGTGAAAGAGATGTATAGCGCCCGTCATCAGCAGATGGTTGAACAACTCGATCGCGAAAAGTGGGATACGGCGGCAGACACCGTGCGTAAACTGCGTTTTCTCGATAAACTGCAACGTTCAGCAGAACAACTCGAAGAAAAGCTGCTCGATTTTTAATTTCGGAAGCAATTATGGCCTTATTACAAATTAGTGAGCCAGGTTTAAGTGCCGCACCGCATCAGCGTCGTCTGGCGGCGGGCATTGACTTAGGCACCACCAACTCGCTGGTTGCCACCGTGCGCAGCGGCCAGGCTGAAACGCTCGCCGATCGTCAGGGCCGTCATTTACTGCCGTCTGTGGTGCATTACCAGACTCAGGGGCAGGTCGTCGGTTATGAAGCGCGCGATCGTGCGGCGCAGGACCCGGCGAATACGGTTAGCTCCGTAAAACGCCTGATGGGTCGTTCTCTGGCCGACATCAACGCGCGCTATCCCCATTTGCCGTATCAATTTCAGGCCAGTGAAAACGGTCTGCCGATGATTGTCACTCCCGCCGGCGTGCTTAATCCCGTGCGTATCTCTGCTGACATTCTCAGCGCGC
The DNA here is from genome assembly GCF_001187865.1 of Klebsiella sp. RIT-PI-d. Taxonomy (NCBI): domain Bacteria; kingdom Pseudomonadati; phylum Pseudomonadota; class Gammaproteobacteria; order Enterobacterales; family Enterobacteriaceae; genus Klebsiella; species Klebsiella sp. RIT-PI-d. Next base: position 2,213,619 of record NZ_LGIT01000009.1, on the reverse strand, counting down.
TAAGTGCTCGCGCCAGCGAAGCCCTTCAGGGTGAGCTCGACGGCGTGGTGATTACGGTTCCCGCCTATTTCGATGATGCGCAGCGCCAGGGCACTAAAGATGCCGCGCGTCTGGCGGGTCTGCACGTTCTGCGTTTACTTAACGAACCGACCGCCGCCGCCATTGCGTACGGCCTGGATTCGGGTAAAGAGGGCGTGATTGCGGTCTACGATCTTGGCGGCGGTACCTTTGATATTTCCATCCTGCGCCTGAGTCGTGGCGTATTTGAAGTGCTGGCGACCGGCGGTGATTCCGCGCTTGGCGGTGACGATTTCGATCACCTGCTGGCAGATCATATTCGTGAGCAGGCCAGGCTGCCCGATCGTCAGGATCTGCGCCTGCAACGTCAGCTGCTGGATGCTGCCATCGCCGCGAAAATTGCGCTCAGCGATGCAAATGCAGTCAGCGTTAACGTGGCGGGCTGGCAGGGCGAGATAACCCGCGAGCAGTTCGATACGTTGATCGCCGGACTCGTTAAACGCACGCTGCTTTCCTGCCGCCGGGCGCTTAAAGATGCCGGTGTGCAAGCGGAAGAGGTGCTTGAAGTGGTGATGGTCGGCGGTTCGACGCGCGTCCCACTGGTCCGTGAGCGCGTGGGCGAATTTTTCGGCCGCACGCCGCTGACGTCAATCGATCCCGACAAAGTGGTGGCCATTGGCGCGGCTATTCAGGCCGATATCCTGGTCGGCAATAAGCCGGACAGCGAAATGCTGCTGCTGGACGTGATCCCGCTGTCGCTGGGGCTGGAAACCATGGGCGGACTGGTTGAAAAAGTGATCCCGCGTAATACCACGATCCCGGTGGCCCGCGCGCAGGAATTCACCACCTTCAAAGACGGTCAGACCGCAATGTCCATTCACGTTATGCAGGGTGAACGTGAGCTGGTGCAGGATTGCCGCTCGCTGGCGCGCTTTGCGCTGCGGGGCATTCCGGCGCTTCCGGCAGGCGGGGCGCATATTCGCGTTACCTTCCAGGTCGATGCTGATGGGCTATTAAGCGTCACCGCGATGGAAAAATCGACCGGCGTGGAGTCATCCATTCAGGTTAAACCGTCTTACGGGCTGTCGGACGGTGAGATTGCCAGCATGATCCAGGACTCAATGAGTCACGCCGCACAGGATGTGCAGGCGCGAATGCTGGCAGAGCAAAAAGTCGAAGCCGCACGCGTGCTGGAGAGTTTAACCGGCGCGCTGGCTGCCGATGCCGCGCTGCTAAGCGCCGCAGAGCATCAGGGGATCGAACAGGCTGCCGCTCACCTGCGGGTAGCAGCCGAAGGCGATGACGCTGACGCAATAGAACAAGCCATTAAAAATGTTGACAAGCAAACCCAGGAATTCGCTGCTCGCCGCATGGACCAGTCGGTCCGTAGCGCGCTGAAAGGCCATTCCGTGGACGAGGTTTAATATGCCAAAGATTGTTTTTTTGCCTCATCAGGATCTCTGTCCCGATGGCGCAGTTCTGGAAGCTGAGATCGGCGAAACGATCCTTGACGTTGCCCTGCGCAACGGCATTGAAGTCGAACACGCCTGTGAAAAATCGTGCGCCTGCACCACCTGCCACTGCATCGTGCGTGAAGGTTTTGACTCCCTGGCGGAGAGCACGGAAGATGAAGATGACATGCTGGATAAAGCCTGGGGTCTCGAGCCGGAGAGCCGTTTAGGCTGTCAGGCTCGCGTGACCGGGGACGATCTGGTCGTCGAGATCCCTCGCTATACCATTAACCACGCCCGGGAGCATTGATATGGGACTGAAATGGACCGACAGCCGTGAAATCGGTGAGGCGCTGTACGACAGCCGCCCGGATCTCGATCCGAAAACCGTGCGTTTCACCGACCTGCATCAGTGGATTTGCGAGCTGGAAGAGTTTGATGACAATCCTGAAGCCTCCAGTGAAAAAGTTCTGGAGGCCATTCTGCTCGTCTGGTTAGATGAAGCAGAATAAGTTGTCGGGCTGCCTTCGGGCGGCCCTTTTGCATACATGGGCTAATAAAAAAGGATAACACGATGACCACCGACGCCATGAAAATTACGCTTGCTACCCAGCCTGCCGACGCACGCTGGGGTGAAAAAGCCTCCTACAGTATCAATAACGACGGCATCTCCCTGCACCTGAACGGCAAAGATGATTTAGGCCTGATTCAGCGCGCCGCGCGTAAAATTGATGGCCTGGGCATCAAACATGTTCAACTGGCTGGCGATGGCTGGGACGCAGACCGCAGCTGGGCATTCTGGCAGGGTTATAAAGGACCGAAGGGCAGCCGTAAAGTCGAGTGGGCAGCGCTTGATGCAGCAGAACAGAAAGAGCTGGACAGCCGCCTGAAAATCATCGACTGGGTACGCGATATTATTAATGCCTCAGCTGAAGAAGTCGGGCCTGAGCAACTGGCGCAGCGCGCGGTTGATCTCCTGTCTGGCGTGGCTGCCGAGCGTGTCTCTTACCGCATTACCAAAGGCGAAGATCTGCGCGAGCAGAATTATCTTGGTCTGCATACCGTCGGGCGTGGCTCCGATCGTCAGCCGGTTCTGCTGGCCCTTGATTATAACCCGACGGGCGACAAAAATGCGCCGGTCTACGCCTGCCTTGTCGGCAAAGGGATCACCTTTGACTCTGGCGGTTACAGTATTAAGCAGAGCGCGTTCATGGACTCAATGAAGTCCGATATGGGCGGCGCGGCACTGGTCACCGGGGCGCTGGCCTTTGCGATCCAGCGCGGTCTGAATAAGCGCGTGAAGTTGTATCTGTGCTGCGCAGATAACATGGTCAGCGGCAACGCCTTTAAACTGGGCGACATTATTCATTATCGCAATGGTAAAACTGTTGAAGTGATGAATACCGATGCTGAAGGCCGTCTGGTACTGGCCGATGGCCTGATCGATGCCTCTGCCCAGAAGCCAGAGCTTATCATTGACGCAGCCACTCTGACCGGGGCGGCAAAAACCGCGCTGGGTAACGATTATCATGCGCTGTTCAGCTTTGATGATGCGCTGGCGCAGCGTTTGCTGACCAGTGCGCAGGCAGAAAACGAACCGTTCTGGCGTTTGCCGCTGGCCGAGTTCCACCGCAGCCAGCTGCCGTCGAATTTCGCCGAACTCAACAACACCGGTAGCGCAGCTTATCCGGCAGGCGCAAGTACCGCCGCCGGGTTCCTGTCTCACTTTGTAGAGAATTATCATCAGGGCTGGCTGCATATTGACTGCTCCGCTACTTACCGCAAAGGTGCAGTTGAGCAATGGTCAGCCGGAGCCACCGGTCTTGGCGTGCGTACTCTGGCGAATTTGTTGACCGCCGGATAAGCAACATTGTGGCGGGTGGCTGGTCATTCGCCACCCACAAAACTTACAGACCGGGTAAGCGCTACGCCACCCGGCATTTTTTTGAAGTAGCGAGTTTATGTCCGACATAAAAAATGAATTAGAAACGCTGCTGGAACAGGCCGCCACTGAGCCCGCTTATCGACCCGCCTTTTTTCGCACGCTGCTGGAGTCGACGGTATGGGTGCCAGGCACGGCCGCGGAAAGTGAACAGGTGGTGGCTGATAGCGCACTGGATCTTCAGCACTGGGAAAAAGACGACGGCACGTCTGTTGTGCCGTTCTTTTCTTCATTACAGGCCTTACAGCAGGCCGTCTCAGAAGAACAGGCATTTGTTGTGATGCCGGTGCGCACGCTGTTTGAAATGACGCTCGGCGAAACGCTGTTCCTCAATGCCAAACTGCCCACGGGCAAAGAGTTTACGCCGCGTGAAATCAGCCATCTGATTGCTGAAGAAGGGGATCCGCTGAGTACCCAGCAGGTGCTTGAAGGTGGCACATCGCTGCTGCTATCTGAAGTGGCCGAGCCACCGGCACAGATGATTGACTCCTTAACCGCGCTGTTTAAAACGCTGAAAACGGTGAAGCGGGCTTTTCTGTGTACTGTCAAAGAAAGTGCGGATCAGCAGCCCAACCTGCTGATTGGTATCGAAGCTGAAGGCGATATCGAAGAGATAATTTATGCTGCCGGTAGCGTCGCCACCGATACGCTGCCCGGCGACGAGCCTGTCGATCTGTGTCAGGTCACGGAAGGCGAAAAGGGCATCAGCCACTTTATGCTGGCGCACATTACGCCCTTCTATGAAAAACGCTGGGGCAGTTTCCTGCGCGATTTTAAGCAGAACCGCATCATTTAATTAAGCGCAAACCGTCTGCATAAACAGGCGGTTTTTTTATGTCGTAGCTTCCAGCAAGAGTAAATCGATCAGCAGCACCAGATTCGACTCAAATGAAGTGATCCCGGTGGCTTCTGCCGCGAAGTGTACCGCCTCATCGTATAATGCGAAATGCAGATCGGCGAGGGCCGCAAGGCTGTTAGCCGAGGCGCGAGTGAACGCTACCACCGTCATCCCCACGTTGCGGGCAATTCGCGCTTTATCCAGCACCTGCTCGGTTTCACCGCTGCGGGAAACGGCGATAAACACCTGATAGCGTGCCGCATTGCTGAGAAAAATATTACGACTGTCGCCAGGCCCGGAAATAAATGCCGCTTTCCCCAGCACCTGGAGTCTTTTGGTCAGGTACTCGGCAAACAACCATGAAAAGCCGGCGCCGTACAGAAAGAAGCTCTCTTTGTCGCGCAGCAGGGCGGTAAATTGCCGGCGTTTTTCGGCATTGACCCAGCGAAAGGTCTGCTGATAGTTAGCCATAAAATGCGCAAACAGTTCTGGCACATTATCGTGGCTTTCAGGAGCGGCAGGGCGGATGTACGGCGTGTCAGACAGAAGATGTTTACAGTGCCAGATAAACTCGCTGTAGCCGCTAAAACCCAGTTTCTGGCACAACCGCACCACGGTGGCAGTGGAAACCCAGCTTCTTTTTGCCAGCTCCCGGACGGTAAGCTCTCCCACCAGCAAAGGATGCTCCGTCAAATAGGCCAAAGCACGATATTCCGCACGAGTGAGAAGCTCCCCGCGCGAAAGAAGAGGCGCCAGGCGGTTATCCATTATGGCGCAGGTTCAATTGGCAAATCCGCACGCGCGCCCCATTCGCTCCACGAGCCATCGTACAGCTTAACATCGTTAACCCCAAGCGTAGCCAGCGCCAGCACCACTACTGCTGCCGTCACGCCGGAGCCACAACTGGCAATAATCGGTTGCTGTATGTCGACACCCTGACCGGCAAAAATCTCGCTCAGTTCATCGGTGGTTTTTAACTCGCCATTAACCACCAGATCGGTCCACGCAACATTGTATGCGCCGGGAATATGTCCGCGTTTCAGGCCGGGCCGCGGTTCATCGGCCTGGGCATTAAACCGTGCGGCTGGGCGAGCATCCACCAGCTGGGCCGTTCGCTCGTGGCTGACCAGCATAACATCGGTCAGACGTTTAACCGCCTCGCGATCGAACTCGACATCAAAATCGCCCTCTGGCTGCTCATTATTGCCGGACTCGAGCGGGAGATCGTCACGCAGCCAGCCAACCAGGCCACCTGCCAGTATTGAGACGCGCTGCGCGCCAAAAGTACGCAGCATCCACCACGCGCGCGGGGCAGAGAAAAGATTACCGTCGTCATACACGACCAGATGTTTATTTTTATGAATGCCCAGCTCGCGCATGGCGACGGCAAAGGCTTCAGGGCGCGGGAGCATGTGGGGCAGGGGGCTGGTGCGATCGGAGAGAGCTTCAATATCAAATAAAATCGCGCCGGGAAGGTGTCCGGCGCGATACTCTTCAGGCACGTCGCGGTCGATGACGCCAGTCGGGGCCATACGCGCATCAATAATCTGGATTTCCGGGTCCGTAGCGTGCTCGGTCAGCCAGTCGGCTGCAACAAAAAATGAGGTGGACATACTTGCCTCCGTCGTATTCATCATCCCTGAATTGTCGGTGTTTTTTCGCCCCCCGACAAGCAAGCCCACGGCGAAATTATTTGATCGCCTCCCCATTTTGCCAGGCTTTTTGCAACTGTGGCCAGTAATCGCGGTTGGCTTCAATCATATCATCAAGGATCGATTTCGCGTGCTGCATGGTCGGAACGGTACGGTTTAAGGTAAAGGCCTGGAGCGCTTTCTCATAGCTTCCCTCAAGGGTCGCTTCGACCAGCAATTGTTCAGAGGCCAGCTGTTGCATAAGCAGCGTTTGATGAAACAGCGGCACCGCGCCCATTCTGACCGGCTCGGGCCCTTCACTGGTGATGTACGCCGGAACTTCCACCATCGCATCATAAGGCAGATTGGCAATCGCCCCTTTATTCTCGACGATCACCAAATGGCGCTGGCGCAGGTCAAAAGCCAGCGAACAGGCAACATCAACAATGAACGCGCCGTGAACGCCAACGTGAAAGGCATCCGGCAGGATCCCGCTGCGTTTGTACTCTTCAGCCGCAGCAAACAGTTTTTTCTCCCGTCCGTCCATTACTTCATTGGCGCGGGTATAATTCGGATCCTGATGCGCGACGATATCGTCGGGCATCAAATAATATTGCAGGTAAGGATTTGGCAGATAATCCGGGAACAGATCCATCACTGGTTTAATATTGCGCCAGGTTTTGACCCATGATGGATCGGCGTGCTGCGGATCGGTCTGGGCAGCATCTTCCGTCAGCAGTCCGAAACGGGCAATATGGCGGCGCAGTTCAGGCAGCCGATCTTCACCATCCACCCGCACGCGGGTGAACCAGCCAAAATGATTAAGGCCGAAGTAATCTACCTGTAATTTATGTCGGTCAACGCCGAGGATCGCCCCCATATTGCGCATCGCGGCCACCGGCATATCGCAAATATTCAGTACGCGCGCATCGGGGCGCAGACGGCGTACGCCTTCAGCGACTATCGCCGCGGGATTGGAATAATTAACAATCCAGGCTTTTTTGTCCGCATAGCGCTCAGCCATGTCGATCAGTTCGACCATGGGTAAAATCGTGCGCAGACCGTAGGCCAGCCCGCCCGGACCACAGGTTTCCTGGCCCACTACGCCGTGCTTAAGCGGGATTTTTTCATCCTGCTCACGCATTTTGTACTGCCCGACCCGCATCTGGGCAAAAATAAAATGTGCGCCGTTAAATGCCGTTTGCGGATCGCCGGTGACGGTAAATTTTATTGATGCGCTGTGATCGCGAATAACCTTTTCGACCACCGGTGCAAGCGTATTCTGCCGGGCTTCATCAATATCGTAGAGGCGAATTTCAGCCAGCGGAAAATCATCCAGCCGCATCATCAGGCTTTTGACAATACCGGGCGTATAAGTACTGCCACCGCCGGCGATGGCTAAAATAAATGGGGGTTTGAACATTTTCTGCCTCCTTCAGAGCACCGATTCAACGGCCTCTCGCATTTTTTTAACATGCAGCCCGTAGACCACCTGAACATTATTGCCCTGTCTGATAACCGCCTTTGCGCCGGTGGCTTTCAGTCGCGGTTCATCAATTAACGCGAGGTCGTTGACCGTGACCCGCAGGCGGGTATAGCAGTTGTCGACAGCCTCAATATTGCCTCGTCCGCCCAGCCCGGCGATGATTGCCTCGCCCAGCCCGTCATTTTGGCCCTTCGCCTGGTACTCCTGTTTGCTGTACAGACGCGTTTGCTCGTCTTCCTCCTCACGGCCCGGCGTTTTCATATCGAAACGGCGGATGAGAAAGCGGAAGACCACAAAATAGAGCACCGACATGATAAGTCCGACCACGATGTACATCGGCCAGTTGGATTTCTCCGTACCCAGCGGCAGGTTGTAGAGCACAAAATCAATAATGCCGTTGGCGCCAATCGCATGAACGCCCAGCAGGTAAAACAACATCATGCCAATACCGGTGAGCACCGCGTGGACGATAAATAACATCGGAGCAATAAACAGGAAGGAAAACTCAATAGGTTCGGTGACGCCCACCAACATTGAGGTAAGCGCCGCAGGGATCAAAATGGCTTTGGCCGCGGCTTTACGCTCTGGTTTCGCAGTAACATACATCGCCAGCGCGGCCGCCGGCAGGCCGAACATTTTACTGATGCCGCGGGCGTCCCATACCACCGTGCTGCTAAGCTGTTTCACTTCAGGACAGGCCATTTCGGCAAAATAGATGTTACGTGCACCCTGATAAACCGTGCCGCAGACGTCAGATGTTCCGCCCAGTTCGGTATATAAAAACGGGGTGTAAACCAGATGATGCAGGCCCGTAGGGACTAAAATACGCTCCAGAAAACCATAAATGGCGACGCCAAAAGCGCCTGAGCTTTTGATAACCAATGCCAGGGTGCTAATACCCTGCTGCGCAAATGGCCACAGCTCACTCATCACTACGCCGAGAATAATAGATACCGGCAGCATGATAATGGCGACAAAACAGTGGCCGGAATAAATCGCCATCGCGCCGGAAAATTGCACCCCGGAATAGCGGTTATACAGATAACCTGAAAGCGCGCCGGTGAGGATGCCAGCAAACACACCCATCTCCAGAACCTGAACACCCAGTACGCTGCTCTGCCCGGCAGCGCGCATCTGATCGACAGGTGCCAGCGCGCCCTGCAGTTGCAATGTAACATTCATGGCATTGATAAAAACCACGAAGGTCACCAGGCCTATTAGTGCAGCGTAGCCTTTATCTCGCGACGCCAGCCCAATGGGTATCCCTACCGCAAAAACTAAGGCGAGATTGACCAGCACTGATACCGCAGATTTAGCAATCAGCTGACCGAGATTTTGGATCAGAGGGTGGCCTAAAAAAGGCAGGTATTCGGCCAGGTTGCCGTTACCCAATACATTACCAAAAGCAATGAATAGCCCGACGATAGGTAAAATCAGCACCGGGCCGTAAAGCGATTTGCCGAAGTTTTGTAGGGCGTTAACGGCTCGTTTCATGCTATTCCCTCTGTTGATGAACCGCGCGCAAAATGGCGTTTAAGTGACTAATCTGGCAGCAGAATGCGCGATAATCCATCTATCCAGTTGTTTTAAAAACAAATGACGCATGATGTAACATGTTACTTTTCAGAGTGTGAGCGATGTAACAACTTGCAACGGTGAAAAATATCTTGCGATAAAGATTCAACAACCATTATTGGGGCTGTTGTATTCCTGAAAGTCGCGCATAATATTGTCAACCGTGATTGACGGCTTTTTGGCCAGGGATTCAAAAATGAAACAGTTCCGCCTGACAACATTAGCGCTTACGCTGGTGGCCGCCTTCAGCCTTGCTGGATGCGATGACAATACTAAACCTCAGGCGGCAGCCCAGGCGGCGCCTGCATCTGCCCCGGCGCAGGCGAAAACCACGCCGGCAAAGCCTGACGCTGAACAAATCAAAAAAATGACAGCGCAAAGCCAGGGAAAAGCACTGAACCTGCTGGATGCCTCCGAAGTTCAGCTGGAAGGTGCGGCCACGCTGGTCCTGACCTTCTCTATTCCGCTCGATCCCGAACAGGATTTTTCGCGCACCGTCCATCTGGTCGACAAGAAGGAGGGCAAAGTTGACGGTGCATGGGAGCTGGCCCCCAATCTGAAAGAGCTGCGGCTGCGCCATCTCGAGCCTAACCGCAACCTCGTACTGACCGTTGACAGCGGGGTAACGGCCCTGAATAAAGCCACGTTCGGGCAGTCATTCGAGAAAGCCATAACCACACGTAATATTCAGCCTTCCGTCGGGTTTGCCAGCCGCGGTTCGCTGCTGCCGGGCAAAGTCGTTGAAGGGCTGCCGGTGATGGCGCTGAACGTCAATAACATCGATATCAATTTCTTTCGCGTTAAGCCCGAATCGCTGGCGGCCTTTGTCAGCCAGTGGGAGTACCGTAGTTCACTCTCCAACTGGGAATCTGACGAACTGCTAAAAATGGCGGACCTGGTCTATACCGGGCGTTTTGATCTTAATCCGGCCAAAAATACCCAGGAAAAGCTAATGTTGCCGCTGGGTGACATCAAACCGTTGCAGCAGGCAGGCGTGTATATCGCCGTGATGAATCAGGCCGGGCATTACAGTTACAGTAATGCCGCCACGCTTTTTACCCTCAGCGACATTGGTCTTTCGACTCACCGCTACCACAATCGCCTGGAAGTCTTTACCCAGAGCCTGGAAAACGGGGCGTTACAGTCGGGTGTTGATGTCACATTGCTCAATGAAAAAGGGCAGACGCTGGCGCAGGCGACCAGCGACAGCCATGGGCGTACCACGTTACAAAGCGATAAGCCCGGCGCACTGCTGCTGGCACGTAAAGACGGGCAGACCACTTTATTGGATCTCAACCTGCCAGCGCTCGATCTGGCAGAGTTCAAAATTGCCGGCGATCCGGGCTACAGCAAACAATTTTTCATGTTTGGTCCACGCGATCTCTATCGTCCGGGCGAAACGGTGATCCTCAACGGTCTTCTGCGCGACAGCAACGGCAAGGCGCTGGCCGATCAGCCGGTTAAGCTTGAGGTCATCAAACCTGACGGACAGGTGATCCGCACTGTGGTCAGTAAGGCAGAAAACGGCCTCTATCGCTTTACCTATCCGCTTGAAAGCAGCGCGACAACCGGCATGTGGCATATTCGTGCTAATACCGGCGATAACCAGCCGCGCCTGTGGGATTTTAACGTCGAAGATTTTATGCCTGAGCGCATGGCGCTGAATTTGACCGCGCAAAAAACGCCGCTGGCGCCGGCTGATAGCGTTAACTTTGATGTCGTTGGCTACTATCTGTATGGCGCACCGGCCGCCAGCAATACGCTCCAGGGCAAATTATTCTTGCGCCCGCTGCGTGAAGCCGTTGACGCGTTGCCGGGCTTCCAGTTCGGTAATATTAGTGAGGATAATCTCTCGCGTACGCTGGACGAAGTTAATCTGAAGCTCGATGCTAAAGGCCGTGGACAGGTCAGTGCGGATAGCCAGTGGCAGGAGGCGCACTCACCTCTGCAGGTCCTGCTACAGGCCAGCCTGCTGGAGTCTGGTGGTCGTCCGGTGACCCGTCGTGCTGAACAGGCCATCTGGCCTGCGGATACGCTGCCGGGTATTCGCCCGCAGTTTGCCAGCAAAGCGGTATATGACTACCGTACCGATGCCACCGTCAATCAGCCGGTCGTTGAAGAAAACAGCAACGCCGCGTTCGATATTGTCTATGCCAATGCGCAGGGGCAGAAAAAAGCCGTTTCCGGTCTACAGGTTCGCCTTATTCGCGAGCGCCGCGACTATTTCTGGAACTGGTCTGAAAACGAGGGCTGGGAATCGCAGTTCGATCAAAAAGATCTGGTGGAAGGGGAGCAATCATTAGATCTGGCGGCGGATGCTACCGGAAAAGTCAGCTTCCCGGTTGAATGGGGCTCCTACCGTCTGGAAGTTAAAGCGCCAAATGACACGGTCAGCAGCGTACGCTTCTGGGCCGGGTACAGCTGGCAGGATAACAGCGACGGTACTGGCGCTGCACGTCCGGATCGCGTGACGATGAAGCTCGACAAAGCATTCTATAAACCGGGCGACACGCTTAAACTGCACGTGGCCGCGCCGGCGGCGGGTAAGGGTTATGCAATGGTTGAATCCAGCGAGGGCCCGCTCTGGTGGCAGGAAATTGACGTTCCTGCCGAAGGTATGGATCTCTCAATTCCAGTGGATAAAAACTGGAACCGTCACGATCTCTACCTGAGCACGCTGGTGGTCCGCCCCGGCGATAAATCCCGCTCAGCGACGCCAAAACGCGCCGTAGGCATTTTGCATTTGCCGATGGGCGATGAAAGCCGCCGTCTGAATATTACGCTGGATAGCCCGCAAAAAATGCGCCCCGAGCAGCCGCTGACGGTAAAAGTGAAGGCGAGTGTGAAAGAGGGCGCGCTGCCGAAACAGGTTAACGTCCTGCTCTCTGCCGTGGACAGCGGCGTACTGAATATCACCGATTACGTGACGCCCGATCCGTGGAAAGCTTTCTTTGGTCAGAAACGCTACGGGGCCGATATTTACGATATCTATGGCCAGGTTATTGAAGGCCAGGGACGTCTTGCCAGCCTGCGATTCGGTGGGGATGGTGACGAATTAAACCGGGGTGGTAAGCCGCCGGTTAATCACGTCAACATTATTGCCCAGCAGGCGCAGCCGGTCGTTCTTGATGCTAACGGTGAAGGGACTGTAACCCTGCCCATTGGTGACTTTAACGGTGAGCTTCGGGTAATGGCGCAGGCCTGGACCGCTGAAGATTTCGGCAGCAGCGAAGAAAAAGTGGTGGTTGCTGCCCCGGTGATTGCTGAACTGAACATGCCGCGCTTTATTGCCGGCGGTGACTCTTCACGTTTGACTCTGGATATCACCAACCTGACTGACCAGCCGCAAACTCTCAATGTTGCCCTGAAAGCCAGCGGCTTACTGACCCTCGAAGGTTCGCAACCGGAGCCGCTGAAAATTGCGCCGGGCGTACGTGTCACCCTGTTTGTGCCGGTCAGCGCTCAGGACGGTTACGGTGATGGCGAAATTAATGCCACCATCAGCGGTGTTAACCTGCCTGGTGAAAATCTGCCGCCGGTACAGAAACAGTGGAAGCTGGGCGTGCGTCCGGCGTTTCCTGCCCGCACGGTAAATCTTGGCGCTATGCTTCAGGCCGGTGAAAGCTGGCAGATACCTGCTAATGCACTGCAGAATATGTCGCCTGCAACCCTGCAGGGGCAGCTGATGCTGAGCGGCAAGCCGCCGTTGAATCTGGCGCGCTACATCCGCGAACTGAAGGCCTATCCTTACGGTTGCCTTGAGCAAACCACCAGCGGGTTGTTCCCGTCACTGTATACCAGTGCCGCGCAGCTTAGCGCGCTGGGCATTAAAGGCGATAGCGATGAGCAGCGCCGCGCGGCCATTGATCTCGGCATTTCCCGACTGCTGCAAATGCAGCGTGAAGACGGCGGCTTTGCGCTGTGGAGTAAAGACGGTCAGGAAGAGTACTGGCTGACAGCCTACGTAATGGATTTCCTGGTTCGCGCCAGTGAGCAGGGCTACAGCGTGCCGCCTGATGCCATGAGTAAAGGCAATAACCGTCTTCTGCGTTATCTTCAGGAGCCGGGATTAATGACCATTCGCTACAGCGATAACACGCAGGCAAGCCGTTTTGCCGCTCAGGCTTATGCCGGGCTGGTACTGGCTCGTCAGCAAAAAGCACCGCTGGGCGCACTGCGTGAAATCTGGGATCGTCACCAGCAGGCGGCGTCCGGACTGCCGCTGTTGCAGCTTAGTATTGCTCTAAAAGCCATGGGCGATGCGCCACGTAGCGAACAGGCGCTCACGCTGGCGATGAGTACTCCGCGTGCCAGCGATCGCGTCTGGGTTGCCGACTACGGTAGCGTGCTGCGTGATAACGCTCTGATGCTGACGTTGCTAAAAGAAAATAACCTGCTGCCGGATCGGCAAAATCGCTTACTAACGTCGCTTTCGGAAGAGGCATTTAGCCAACGCTGGTTGTCGACCCAGGAAACCAATGCGCTGTTCCTGGCTGCGCGCGGACTGCAGGATCTGCCGGGTAACTGGCAGGCCCAAACCTCTCTTGAGGCGCAGCCGCTGAGTGCAGGCAAAGCGCAGGTGCGTAACGTGGATGCCGACCAGCTGTCAGCGCTCCAGGTGACCAACACCGGTAGCCAGCCGCTGTGGCTGCGCCTTGACAGTACCGGCTATCCTGAATATGCCCCTGCACCGTCAAGCAATGTGCTGCATATTGAGCGTCATCTCTATGACACCAAAGGGCAGACAAAATCGCTCAATGCTCTGCGCAGTGGCGATCTGGTGCTGGTTCAGCTTGAAGTGACTGCCAGCCAGAATGTGCCGGATGCGCTGGTTGTCGATCTGCTTCCTGCCGGACTTGAACTGGAAAACCAGAATCTCGCTAACAGCAGCGCCAGTCTTGATGACAACGCTACGGAAATTCAGGCGCTGGTGACTCAGATGCAGCAGTCAGATATTCAGCACGTTGAGTTCCGCGACGATCGCTTCGTGGCCGCCGTTGCCGTCAACGAAGGGCAGCCCGTGACGCTGGTGTATTTGGCACGTGCCGTCACCCCGGGTACCTATCAGCTGCCTGCACCGCAGGTAGAATCCATGTATGTTCCGCAGTGGCGCGCTACCGGAACGACGACCGGACCGCTGATCGTTACGCCATAAGATGGTACTGCGTAAAATAAAAACCCGCTGGCTGTGGCTGGCGGGTTTGCCAGTAATACTGTGGTTAATCGTCATGATTGCCGATCGCCTTTGGCCGCTGCCGTTGTATGAAGTCACACCCGCACGTGTGGTGGTGGCCGAAGACGGTACGCCGCTATGGCGCTTTGCCGATGCCGAGGGCATCTGGCGTTATCCGGTGACGCCGGAAGATGTCTCACCGCGCTATACCGAAGCATTACTGCAATATGAAGATCGCTGGTTCTGGAAGCATCCGGGTATTAATCCGCTGGCAATTGCTCGTGCGGCCTGGCAGGATCTGACCTCCGGACACATTGTTTCCGGAGGAAGCACGCTGACCATGCAGGTCGCCCGTCTGCTCGACCCTCATCCCCGTACTTTCGGCGGCAAGTTTCGCCAGATCTGGCGTGCAATGCAGCTGGAGTGGCATCTCTCTAAACGTGACATCCTGACGCTTTATCTTAATCGTGCGCCGTTTGGCGGAACGTTACAGGGGGTCGGTGCGGCCAGCTGGGCGTATCTTGGGAAAGCACCTGCGCAGCTTAGCTATTCTGAAGCTGCTCTGCTGGCGGTTTTGCCTCAGGCTCCCAGCCGACTGCGCCCCGACCGCTGGCCAGAACGCGCTCAGGCTGCGCGCGATAAAGTCCTCGACCGGATGTTAACCCAGGGGGTGTGGCCTGCTACGCAGGTAAAAGAGGCGCAGCAGGAGCCAGTATGGCTTTTCCCTCGCCAGATGCCGCAGCTGGCACCGCTTTTCTCACGCCGGGTACTGGCAAAAAGCCGACAGGATAAAGTCGTTACCACGCTCGATGCCACCCTTCAGCGGCAAATGGAAGAGCTGGCAATGAACTGGAAATCACGTTTACCTCCGCGCAGTTCAATGGCGATGATCGTCGTTGACCACACGAACATGAAAGTGCGCGGCTGGGTAGGGTCGGCTGATATCAATGACGATAGCCGTTTTGGTCATGTTGACATGGTGGCCGCACTTCGATCGCCGGGATCGGTACTTAAGCCTTTCGTATACGGTATGGCGATGGATGAAGGGCTGATCCATCCTGCGTCACTGCTACAGGATGTGCCGCGCCGGGTGGGAGATTATCGGCCGGGTAACTTTGACAGCGGATTTCACGGCCCGGTCAGTATGAGCGATGCGCTGGTGCGTTCGCTCAATTTGCCTGCCGTTCAGGTACTGGAAGCGTATGGCCCGAAACAATTTGCCGCACGGTTACGCAATGCCGGGTTACCCCTGATCCTGCCTGCCAACGCGCAACCCAACCTTGCGCTGATCCTCGGTGGTGCAGGCGCAAGACTTGAAGACATTGCAGCGGCTTACAGTGCTTTTGCGCGTCACGGCAACGCGGGGCGTTTAAGATTACTGCCTGACGATCCGCTTATTGAACGGCCATTATTGTCCCCCGGCTCTGCCTGGATCATTCGGCGAATTCTCGGGGGAGAAGAACAGCCTCTGCCCGAGGGTTCCCTGCCGCGTGTGGCTCCGCTGGCATGGAAAACCGGCACCAGCTATGGTTACCGTGATGCGTGGGCAGTGGGTCTTAACGCCCGGTATATTATTGGTATCTGGACCGGACGCCCGGACGGAACGCCCGTCGCCGGTCAGTTTGGTTTTGCCAGTGCTGTGCCGCTGCTTAATCAGTTGAATAATATTTTGCAGTCTCGCCCCACCGCTGCCGGAGAGCGTATCCCGGTAGATCCGCGTCCGTCATCGGTCAGTGCCGCCACCATATGCTGGCCGGGTGGCCAGACTTTACCCGCCGGGGATGATAACTGTCGCCGCCGTCTGGCGACCTGGCTGCTGGATAATAGCCAGCCGCCGACGCTGCTCCTGCCGGGGCAGGAAGGGATCAGGGGCATTCGCTTTCCCGTCTGGCTGAACGCGCAGGGTCAGGGAGTTGCTGCTGATTGCCAGGGCGCGGTACAGAAAGAGCTTCAGGTCTGGCCGCTACCGCTGGAGCCGTGGTTACCGGCAACTGAGCGCCGCGCCGCCCGTCTGCCTGAATCCTCTTCCGTTTGTCCGCCCCGCCAGCAGCAAAATTTTCTGCCGCTGGTGCTTTCCGGCGTACGTGAAGGTGCGGTCATTCGCCATCTGCCGGGGCGGATGAGCGTTTCACTTTCTGTACAGACAACCAGGGGAGAGGGGCGCAGGTGGTGGTTTTTAAATGGTGAAGCATTGAGCAGTGCGGATAATGTCATCACTCTGCAACTGGAAAAACCGCAGGACTACCAGTTGGTGGTGATGGATGAGGGGGGGCAGGTCGCAACA
This sequence comes from Klebsiella sp. RIT-PI-d, assembly GCF_001187865.1. Classification (NCBI taxonomy): domain Bacteria; kingdom Pseudomonadati; phylum Pseudomonadota; class Gammaproteobacteria; order Enterobacterales; family Enterobacteriaceae; genus Klebsiella; species Klebsiella sp. RIT-PI-d. The sequence continues at coordinate 2,197,221 of NZ_LGIT01000009.1, read as the reverse complement.
GTCAACTTTGCGCTACGTTAAAACGGCGCCGGAGCTGAAATGGCCGTTATATCTCCCACAACGGTCAATAAGCCATCATTAATAAATGAGAATCATTTTCTTTAAGTTACTTATAAATTAATACCTTAGGGTTATTTGATGAGCGTCAAAGGATAATGGCGCTAAAAGCCGCAGAATCGCTTTCATTTATGGAAGACGACTATGAGTACCAAAAATAGCCTGGATGAGGCGATATTACCTCATCTCTCACGGCGACATTTTCTCCAGGCCAGCTCTGCTCTGATTACGCTGCCTTTCTTCTCCGCACCTGGCCGCGCAGCCAGCCAGTCGGCTCAGCCAACGAAGGGCACTGCGGCGGCCGAACGCGTGGTTCACACCTGTAGCACCTTCGACTGTGGCGGAAAGTGTGATATTCGAGCCCACGTACAGGACGGTGTGGTTACCCGTATTTCCACGCGTCCGGACGATGCCCTCGATCCACAAATGCCCGTGATGCGCGCCTGCGTGCGCGGCCGCGGCTATCGTAAATTTGTTTATCACCCTGACCGTCTGAAATACCCGATGAAACGCGTCGGTAAGCGTGGAGAAGGGAAGTTCGAACGCATTAGCTGGGATGAGGCGACGACGCTTATCGCTGATAAGCTCAACAGCATTACTGAAAAATATGGTCCCGCATCGCGTTATATGCACGTGGGTACCGCTACCTCCGGCGGCACTTTCTCGGGTAATTTAATGGCGCAGCGACTGCTTAATATGACCGGAGGCTTTCTGTCTGCTTACCATTCGGTCAGCATGGGCAACACGGCTGCTGCCACACCCTATACTTACGGAACAGCCGCCAGCGGTAACTCGCTGGATACGCTACTTGACACCAAACTGGTGATCCTCTGGGGGCACAACCCAACCGAAAGTATCTTCGGTCACAGCAACCACTTTTTCCAGCAGATGAAACAGAACGGAACGCGCTTTATCGTGGTCGACCCGCGGTATTCTGACACCGTTTCATCGCTGGCCGATCAGTGGATCCCGCTATTACCCACTACGGATAACGCATTAATGGATGCGATGATGTACGTCATCATTACTGAAAATCTGCATGACGAAACGTTTATTCGTCGGCATACAGTCGGTTTTGATGAAGCGTCAATGCCCGAAGGTGTTCCTGAAAATGAATCGCTGATGGCCTATTTGACCGGGGCAAAAGACGGTATACGTAAAACGCCCGAGTGGGCAGAAGTCATTACGCATGTACCGGCACAAACTATCCGCCAGCTGGCGCGCGATTACGCCAATACAAAACCGGCCGCGCTTATCCAGGGCTGGGGCCCGCAGCGGCATAACTGTGGTGAGCGCACCGCCCGCGGCTCTACTCTGCTGGCGACCATCACCGGCAACGTCGGAATAAAAGGTGGCTGGGCAGCCGGCTATGGTGGCAGTGCTAACCGCAAATTCTGCGTTGGACCAGACATGCCGGATAACCCGGTTAAGGCAAAAATCTCCGTCATGAACTGGATGCAGGCCGCCGATGATGCATCAAAAGTCACGCCGCAGGACGGACTGAAAGACGCGGAAAAACTCGACAGCAATATCCGCCTGCTGTTTTCGCTGGCGGGAAACTACCTGACTAACCAGAACCCGGACCTGCATCAGGCCGCGCGTCTTCTGGAGGATGAATCGAAAATTGAGTTCATCGTGGCAAGCGATCTGTTTATGACGCCCAGTGCTAAATATGCCGATCTGCTGCTGCCGGAAACCAGTTTTATGGAGCGCTGGAACATAGGCGAATCCTGGGGCACCGGCAGCTATCTGGTGCTGTCTGAAAAACTGATCGAGCCGGAGTTTGAACGCCGCTCTGACTACGAATGGCTGCGCGATGTTGCGGCGAAATTGGGTATTGAGAAGGCGTTCAGCCAGGGACGTGATGAGAAGCAGTGGATCGCTCATATCTGGGAGCAGACACGCCTGGCCATGCCGGATGAAAACCTGCCGGATTTCGCCACCCTGCAAAAAACGCGTCAGCACCTGTTCAAAAGCGAGCCGTATATCGCCTTTGAGGACAATATTCGCGATCCAGAAAATCATCCGTTCCCGACGCCGTCCGGCAAAATAGAAATCTTTTCTAAACGCCTGTACGACATGCACCATCCGGAGATCCCGGCGCTATCCCACTATGTGCCCGCACATGAAGGCCCGGAAGATACGCTTAGCGAAAAGTATCCGCTGCAGCTTATCACCTGGAAAGGGAAAAACCGCGCCAACTCGACGCAGTACGCCAACCCGTGGCTTCAGGAAGTACAAATCCAGAAACTGTGGATCAACCCGCAGGACGCGCAAAAGCGCGGCATCCGTCAGGGAGATGAAGTGCGTATTCATAACGATCGCGGCATCAGTATCGTGCCCGCTGAAGTCACGCCGCGCATTATTCCGGGCGTAGTGGCAATGCAGGCCGGCGCCTGGTGGCAACCCGATGCCGAAGGTATCGATCGCGGCGGCTGCGCCAATGTGTTGAGTTCGGCGCGTATTACGGCGCTGGCAAAAGGTAACTCCCATCAAACTATGCTTGTAGAGGTAGCCAAAGCATGAGTCAGTTTATTGATTTCCCGCCGGTGAGTGACAAACAGCTGGGCTTTTTTATTGATTCTTCGCGCTGTTCCGGCTGCAAGGCCTGTCAGGTTGCCTGCAAAGACAAACACGATCTGGAAGTGGGGCGTCGCTTTCGGCGCGTCTATGAAGTGAGCGGTGGCGGATTTATGCCAACCGGGCAGGGCGGGGTACAAAACAACGTTTTTGCTTATACGCTTTCAATCTCCTGTAACCATTGTGCCGATCCCGTCTGTACCAAAAATTGCCCGACCACCGCAATGCATAAACGTCCTGGCGACGGCATTGTGCGCGTGAATACCGATAAATGCGTCGGCTGTGGCTACTGTGCGTGGTCCTGTCCTTACGGTGCGCCACAGTTCAATACGCAAACCGGGCAGATGTCAAAATGCGATTTTTGCATTGATTTACAGGCTAAGGGCGAACAGCCGGTCTGCGTGGCAACGTGTCCGCTGGGAGCGATTAAATTTGGTCCCATCGACGAACTGCGCGAAAAATATGGCAGCGTCAACAGCGTCAAAGGCTTGCCGGAGGCGACGATCACCCGGCCAAATCTGGTGATTAAACCGCATCAGGGCGCAGAAAAAGAGGAGCAGCATCATGCATGAGTTACCGCTACTGCTCTTTACCCTGCTATTGCAGGGCTCGGTTGGCGTGACAGTGTGGCTGTCGGTACTGCGCTCCCGCGCTGGTACCGTGCTTCCAGGCATTATCCTTGCCTTTGTGATGGCATGTATCGGGCTGCTGGCCTCCATGCTGCATATGGGATATCCACTGAATGCGTTGAATGCGCTGCGGCATGTTGCCAGCTCCTGGCTTAGCCGTGAAGTGGTGTTTGCCTCGCTTTACCTCGCTGTACTGGGGTTGAGTGGATTTCTGATGATCCTCCGTATGCCGGGGGGACGACAGCTGCTGCCGCTGGCGGCGCTATTGGGCGTTGTCGATGTGTACTGCATGGGGCAAATCTACATGCATACCGCAGTGGTCACCTGGCAACATATCAATACTCTGTTCCTGTTTTACGGTACTGCCGGGATCGTCGGTTCAGTCCTGATTACGCTGATGGCGCTGAAAAGCCGGTGGGCCTGTTTACCAGCGCTGGCGAAATATAGCGTAGCGGTTGTGGCAATGATGGTGTTAAGCCGGTTATTGGTCCAGCCGCTGTGGTCCAGCGCGATCGTGGAGGCCAGCCAACAGGTCGTCACTCTGCCGCATACTCCGCTTATCCGACTGCAACAACTGCACACTGTCTTTTTAACCGGCTGGATAATGTCAGTAATCGGTTTTGTCTGTTTTGCGGTAGGTGGACTGCGTAAAATAAACGGCGCTCTGGTGTGCGGCGGTTTGCTGCTGCTTGCCGCAGAAGCGATCCTCCGTTTCGTCTTTTTTAGTATTGGATAACCGTGCGTTTTATCCTCGCACACGCTGAGGTGGCACCGGCAATCGGTGCCGCCTGTACGCATCACCTTCTGCGCCACTCCTCCTGTCGGGCGTGCGTGGATGCCTGCCCGATGCAGGCGTTAACCTGTGCCGAAGGGCGGGTTACGCTTAATAGTGAGCGCTGTCTGAACTGTGGCGATTGTCTGTTTGCTTGTCCTGTTGACGCCATCGGCGGTATCAGCACCCCGTCGCGTTATTACCGGGATGAGGCACTGGTTGCTCCACTCTCACGGCAGCCGGCCAGCCCCGCGGAGCTGCTGGTCTGGCATCGTCTCTATCATATCCGGGCAGTTGTCTGTGATATAGACCAGCAGCCTGGCTGGGCGCTGGCGGTTGCTCGCCTGAATCTGTTATTGCAACAGTATCAGGAGCCTGGCTGGCGGCTCATTCCCCCTGCCAGATCCCATGTCGATGTCGTGAAGCGGACCGCGTTCCACGTACGCGAAAGTACGCTACGCAGCGCCACGGCACCAGCAGGCCGGCGTCTCATACGCCAGCTTTATCCGCATTTTAGTGAGGCTGTCCCGCATATTGACCCGCAGCGCTGTCAACTTTGCGGAGCCTGCACGCGCGTTTGTCCGCAACAGGCATTGCTGCTAACCGAACAGTTTTTTGAAATAGAATCCGCAAAATGTACCGATTGCAAACGCTGTGAGGATGTCTGCCCATATCAGGCATTAACCATCGAAACAGGGCCACGTCTTTCTACTATCAGTCAGCAGGTGTGCTTCAAAGTACGCTGCCCCAACTGCCAGCGTATTTATGCAGCGTGGGAAAATAAACAGGCTCCGTGCGCAGTTTGTCGTCAGCATCAACACGGTATGCGCCGTAATTGTTGCTAAAACTCATTTTATTTTAAAAAAATGTTATCTCCATCCATAGGCAATGCCCCGGTTGCTCATTATAATTCGCGCTCCCGAATCCCGCGCGATGTGCAACGGTAGATCAACAAACAGAGGTTATCATGGCTATTGAACGTACTTTTTCCATCATCAAACCTAATGCGGTGGCAAAAAACGTTATTGGCAGTATCTTTGCTCGTTTTGAAACAGCAGGATTGAAAATTGTCGGTACTAAAATGCTGCATCTCACCTCTGAGAAAGCGGGCGGCTTCTATGCAGAGCATCAGGGCAAGCCTTTCTTTGACGGTCTGGTCTCTTTCATGACCTCCGGCCCGATTGTCGTGACCGTACTGGAAGGCGAAGATGCCGTCCGTCGTCATCGTGAAATCCTGGGTGCCACCAATCCGGCAAACGCTCTGGCTGGCACACTGCGTGCAGATTATGCTGACAGCCTGACCGAAAACGGCACTCACGGCTCTGATTCTGTTGAATCTGCCGAGCGTGAAATCGCCTATTTCTTCGCTGAAGGCGAAGTGTGCCCGCGCACCCGCTAATCCTCGTCTTTACACTTTATTTCACGAATGTCGCGCGCAGGCGTGGCATCCGTGCAGCATTATTTGTACAATACAGCGCCCCCGTTTAACGGGGCGTTTCTTTTTAACCCTCCAGGGGCCATAACGTGTAATAACGAGGCCGGATTAAATTATGTCAGAACTTAATGTCACGCCTGAAATCGCCATCCCGGCGGTTGCCAATAAAGATGCAAAAATTAACCTGCTGGATCTTAACCGTCAGCAGATGCGCGAATTTTTTAAAGATTTAGGTGAAAAACCCTTCCGTGCCGATCAGGTCATGAAGTGGATGTACCACTACTGCAGCGACAGCTTTGACGATATGACGGATATCAACAAAGTGCTGCGTAACAAGCTTAAAGAGGTCGCGGAAATCCGTGCGCCTGAAGTGGTTGAAGAGCAACGTTCTTCAGATGGCACCATCAAATGGGCAATTGCTGTCGGCGATCAGCGCGTTGAGACGGTCTATATTCCGGAAGACGATCGCGCCACGCTGTGCGTTTCCTCCCAGGTAGGCTGTGCGCTGGAATGCAAATTCTGCTCTACGGCTCAGCAGGGCTTTAACCGCAATCTGCGGGTGTCGGAAATTATCGGCCAGGTGTGGCGAGCAGCAAAAATTGTCGGCGCGGCAAAAGTGACCGGAACTCGTCCTATCACCAACGTCGTGATGATGGGTATGGGCGAACCGCTTCTCAATCTCACCAATGTTGTGCCTGCCATGGAAATCATGCTGGACGACTTTGGTTTTGGTCTGTCTAAACGTCGCGTTACGCTTTCTACCTCGGGTGTGGTGCCGGCACTGGATAAACTGGGCGATATGATTGACGTTGCACTGGCTATTTCTCTGCACGCGCCTAACGATCAAATCCGTGACGAAATTGTTCCGATCAACAAAAAGTACAATATCGAAACGTTCCTTAACTCTGTGCGCCGCTATCTGGAGAAATCCAATGCTAATCAGGGACGAGTGACCATCGAGTATGTCATGCTGGATCACGTTAATGACGGGACTGAGCATGCGCATGAGCTGGCTGAACTGCTCAAAGATACGCCGTGTAAGATTAACCTGATCCCATGGAACCCGTTCCCCGGTGCGCCTTATGGCCGAAGTTCAAATAGCCGTATTGACCGTTTCTGTAAAGTACTGATGAGTTATGGGTTTACCACCATCGTGCGTAAAACCCGTGGTGATGACATTGACGCAGCCTGCGGACAGCTGGCAGGGGATGTCATTGACCGCACGAAGCGTACAATGCGTAAGCGGATGCAGGGTGAACCGATTGCTGTCAAGGCGGTCTGATAATCTGATTGCTACGTGCCATGGCGGGTGCGTAGTCTATAGATATCCTGAATAGTTTGGGGAAACCCACTCGTGAGAATAATAATTACGGTGCGTTTTTACTAACTTTGAGGCAGTATGTAGCGATACAACAACAGCTTAGCAACAAGTGCGTAAGCTGCTCTGTGATAGTTGGCCTGACAGTCTTATACTGTTTGTCTTTGACCGGGCAAATATTTCGCGGTGCGGGCATAAGTCGGCACCAGAATTTTAATTTCACGTACCAGCAGTTGTAGCGAATGAATACTGAAGCCACCCACGACCAACATGAAGCACAAACTACCGGCGTGCGACTGCGCAACGCCCGTGAGCAACTCGGACTCAGCCAACAAGCGGTTGCAGAACGCTTATGCCTGAAGGTTTCCACGGTTCGCGATATTGAAGAGGATAAGGCACCTGCCGATCTTGCTTCAACATTTCTGCGTGGCTATATCCGCTCCTATGCGCGTTTAGTGCATATTCCAGAAGAAGAGCTGCTTCCAATGATGGAGAAGCAGGCTCCTGTCAGAGCGGCAAAAGTTGCTCCGATGCAGACCTTTGCACTGGGCAAACAGCGTAAAAAGCGTAGCGGCTGGATGATGAGCTTTATTACCTGGATTATCTTCTTTGTTGTCCTGAGCTTTACTGGCCTGTGGTGGTGGCAAAACCATAAGGCGCAGCAGGAAGAAATTAATACCATGGAAGCGCAATCTTCCGCCGAACTGAATGCCAGCGATAATCACGATCAAGCTATTCCTGTGGATACCGGCACTCCGCCGGATTCTGAACCAGCCAATACCGCTGCCCTGAGCACGCCTTCTGCATCGCAAACGGCGTCAACGTCGGCTCCAGTCACTGCCGCACCGGTCGATAACGCACAGACTAATCCGGTAGTTTCACCCTCCCAGGCAAATGTCGATACCGCGCCTGCGCAGGCTCCACTGCCAACCGATCGGGCTGCGGTTACGACCCCGGCCGATGCTAATGCGCTGGTAATGGATTTTAATGCCGATTGCTGGCTGGAAGTAGCTGATGCAACGGGGAAAAAAATTTACAGCGGTACTCAGCGTAGTGGTGGACACTTAAACCTTACCGGTCAATTGCCCTATAAGCTTAAAATCGGTGCTCCGGCAGCCGTTCAGATCCAGTTCCAGGGTAAGCCGGTCGATCTGAGCCGCTATGTAAGATCTAATCAGGTTGCGCGTCTGACCCTCAATGCCGACCAGTCAGCAGCACAGTAACAGACGGGCACCGCAGGAGAGTTTTCATGCATAACCAGGCACCTATTCAACGCCGGAAGTCAAAACGGATTTATGTAGGAAATGTGCCAATTGGCGATGGCGCACCTATCGCTGTTCAATCGATGACCAATACGCGCACCACGGATGTTGAGGCGACGGTTAATCAGATTAAAGCGCTGGAACGGGTGGGCGCTGATATTGTTCGCGTCTCGGTACCAACTATGGATGCTGCTGAAGCGTTCAGGCTTATTAAGCAGCAGGTCAATGTTCCGCTGGTTGCAGATATCCATTTCGATTACCGTATCGCGCTGAAAGTGGCGGAATACGGCGTCGACTGTCTGCGCATTAACCCAGGCAATATTGGTAATGAAGAGCGTATTCGCACCGTTGTTGATTGCGCCCGTGATAAAAATATCCCGATCCGCATCGGCGTGAATGCCGGTTCGCTGGAAAAAGATCTTCAGGAAAAATACGGTGAGCCGACGCCCCAGGCGCTGCTCGAATCCGCTATGCGTCACGTCGATCATCTCGATCGTCTTAACTTTGACCAGTTTAAAGTCAGCGTTAAAGCCTCTGACGTCTTTCTTGCCGTTGAATCCTACCGCCTGCTGGCAAAGCAAATCGATCAGCCTCTGCACCTGGGGATCACCGAAGCCGGTGGTGCACGCAGTGGTTCAGTGAAGTCGGCCATCGGTCTGGGCCTGCTGCTGTCGGAAGGCATTGGCGACACGCTACGTATTTCTCTGGCAGCCGATCCGGTTGAAGAGATCAAAGTTGGGTTTGATATCCTGAAATCGCTGCGCATTCGCGCACGTGGCATCAATTTTATTGCTTGCCCAACCTGCTCGCGTCAGGAATTTGACGTTATCGGCACCGTGAATGCGCTGGAGCAGCGGCTGGAAGATATCATTACGCCGATGGATATTTCGATCATTGGCTGCGTCGTTAATGGTCCTGGCGAAGCGCTGGTGTCCACTCTGGGTGTGACCGGCGGCAATAAAAAAAGCGGATTATATGAAGATGGCGTGCGTAAAGACCGTCTTGATAACGACGACATGATAGGTCAGCTTGAAGCCCGCATCCGCGCAAAAGCCAGCATGCTGGATGAAGCGCGCCGGATAAGCGTTCAGCAGCTTGAAAAATAACATGATGGGAAGCGCTTAGCTTCCCGTGTATGATTGAACCCTTATTGCTGATCCCGCCTGGTTCGGAAAAGCGCTTTGGGTTCATTTTTATATTCAGAATAGAGAATTAACGTGTCAAAGAAAATTCAGTCTGTACGCGGTATGAATGATTATTTGCCGGAAGATACTGCAGTATGGCAACGGGTTGAAAAAATCATCAAGGGTGTCGTCGAGTCCTATGGATATCGTGAGATTCGTACGCCGGTGCTTGAGCAAACCCCTCTTTTCAAACGGGCGATTGGTGAAGTCACCGATGTCGTTGAAAAAGAGATGTACACCTTCAGCGATCGCGAGCGCGATGGTGAAGAAGTTACCCTGTTGACCATGCGTCCGGAAGGCACCGCAGGGTGCGTTCGCGCCGGTATCGAACACGGCATACTGCACAATCAGGAACAGCGCCTGTGGTATATCGGCCCGATGTTCCGCCATGAACGTCCGCAAAAAGGGCGCTATCGTCAGTTCCACCAGATGGGACTTGAAGTTTTTGGCCTGCAGGGCCCGGACATCGACGCTGAACTGATTTTACTGACCGCCCGCTGGTGGCGTGAACTGGGTATCGCTGAACACGTTAAACTCGAACTGAATTCGATTGGTTCGCTGGACGCGCGCGCGCGCTATCGCGATGCATTAGTGGCCTTCCTTGAACAGCATAAAGATAAGCTGGACGAAGACTGTAAACGCCGCATGTATTCCAACCCGCTGCGGGTACTGGATTCCAAAAATCAGCAGGTGCAGGCACTGCTAAACGATGCGCCTGAACTGGCGGATTACCTGGATGATGAGTCTCGCGAGCATTTTGCAGGCTTATGCAAGCTGCTCGAAGCGGCAGGTATTTCTTATACTATCAACCAGCGTCTGGTTCGTGGTCTGGATTACTACAACCGTACTGTCTTTGAGTGGGTGACCACCAGTCTTGGGGCGCAGGGTACGGTCTGTGCAGGCGGACGTTACGATGGCCTGGTAGAACAGCTGGGCGGTCGTGCTACGCCCGCTGTGGGTTTCGCCATGGGCCTGGAACGCCTTGTTTTGTTGGTTCAGGCGGTTAATCCGGAATTTACTGCCGATCCTGTTGTCGATATATATCTGGTTGCTTCAGGCCAGGATACGCAGTCGGCAGCATTGAATCTGGCTGAGCGCGTGCGCGATGGCGTTCACGGCGTGAAGCTAATGACCAACCACGGCGGCGGCAATTTCAAGAAGCAGTTCGCCCGCGCGGACAAATGGGGTGCTCGCGTTGCCCTGGTCCTCGGCGAATCAGAAGTCGCTGACCATACTGTGGTGGTGAAGGATTTGCATTCAGGTGAGCAAACCACCGTTGCGCAGGACAGTGTTGCCGCGCATTTGCGTACGTTACTGGGCTAAGGAGCAGGACCGCGTGGAAATCTACGAAAACGAACATGAGCAGGTTGATGCGCTTAAACGCTTCTTCACTGAGAATGGTAAGGCGCTGGCTGTCGGCGTCATTTTAGGTATTGGCGCTCTGGTTGGGTGGCGTTACTGGGCGGGCCATCAGGCTGATGTATCAAAAACCTCGTCGCTGGCGTATGAAAATACCGTTGCGGCGATGCAGGCTGATAAGCCTGAAACGCTGGTCGCGGCTGAAAAGTTTGCGGCAGATAACAAAAATGTCTACGGTGCTTTTGCGTCGCTTAAATTAGCGCAGCAGTATGTCGACAAAAATGAAATGGATAAAGCCGGTAAGCAGTTACAGCAGGGGCTGGCTGACGCATCGGATGAAAATCTGCAGTCCATAATTAACATGCGCCTCGCCCGCGTGCAGCTTCAGCAAAAACAGGCAGATGCCGCGCTGAAAACGCTGGAAAACATCAAGGGTGAAGGCTGGACGGCTATCGTTGCTGATTTGCGCGGTGAAATATTGCTAAGCAAAGGTGATAAAAAGGGCGCACATGCTGCATGGGAAGCGGGTGTTAAAAGCGACTCTTCGCCTGCGCTGAGTGAAATGATGCGCATGAAAATGAATAATTTGTCCATCTGAGAGGGACCCGATGCAATTGCGTAAATTACTTCTGCCTGGCGTGCTGTCTGTCGCGTTGTTAAGTGGGTGTTCACTGTTTAACGGCGAAGAAGATGTTGTGAAAATGTCTCCGCTGCCGCAGGTTGAAAACCAGTTCACGCCGAATACGGCATGGGATACCTCCGTAGGTAGCGGAATCGGTGAGTTTTACTCTAACCTGCATCCGGCATTTGCTGACGGTATTGTGTATGCAGCCGATCGTCGCGGTACGGTTAAAGCGATTAACGCTGACGATGGTAAAGAAGTCTGGACCGTGAGTCTGGCTGAGAAAAAAGGCTGGTTCTCTTCCTCTCCGGCGCTGCTGTCCGGTGGCGTAACGGTTGACGGCGGTCATGTTTATATTGGCAGCGAAAAGGCTCAGGTTTACGCGTTAAATACCAGCGATGGCAGCGTGGCGTGGCAGACCCAGGTTGCTGGTGAAGCGCTCTCTCGCCCGGTTATCAGCGATGGCGTCGTGCTCATTCATACCAGCAACGGCCAGCTTCAGGCGCTGAATCAGATGGATGGTGCCGTCAAGTGGACTGTTAACCTGGATATGCCGGCGCTCTCACTGCGCGGCGAGTCTGCACCGGTTACCGCATTTGGCGCAGCCATTGTTGGCGGCGACAACGGCCGGGTCAGCGCTGTGCTGATGGAGCAGGGCCAGATGATTTGGCAGCAGCGTATTTCTCAGGCTACTGGCCCGACGGAAATCGATCGTCTTAGCGATGTCGATACTACGCCGGTCGTGGTGGATGGGGTTATTTACGCGCTGGCGTATAACGGTAATCTGACGGCGCTGGATCTGCGCAGCGGGCAGATCATGTGGAAACGTGAACTGGGTTCAGTCAATGATTTTATCGTAGAAAACGGTCATATTTATATCGTCGATCAGAATGACCGTCTGCTTGCGCTGACGACTGACGGTGGCGTGACGCAGTGGACGCAAAGCGATTTGCTACATCGTAATCTGACTGCGCCAGCGCTGTATAATGGTTCTCTTGTCGTGGGTGACAGCGAAGGTTATGTACATTGGGTTAACCCTGATGATGGCCATTTTGTCGCACAGCAAAAACTGGATAGCTCCGGCTTCCTGACCAATCCGGTTGTCGCGGATGGTAAACTGCTTATCCAGGCAAAAGACGGTACGCTGTACGCGATTACGCGTTAATACCTCGCGTAATTAATGTTATCGACGGCTCCTGTAGTTACAGGGGCCGTTTGCTGTTTATAGAAATAGCGATATTAACGGCTATTTTTGAATGAATTTGAGTAAAAGAGGCTTTAAACATGATACCTGTGGTCGCGCTTGTCGGACGCCCTAACGTCGGAAAATCCACGCTATTTAACCGTCTTACACGCACCCGCGATGCGCTGGTGGCGGATTTCCCCGGGCTGACGCGTGACCGTAAGTACGGTCGGGCCGAAGTTGAAGGGCGTGAGTTTATTTGTATTGATACCGGCGGTATTGATGGCACGGAAGAGGGTGTCGAAACCCGTATGGCAGAGCAATCTCTGCTGGCTATTGAAGAAGCTGATGTCGTTCTGTTTATGGTTGATGCCCGTGCTGGCCTGATGCCTGCGGATGAAGGCATCGCTAAACATTTACGCTCGCGTCAAAAACCTACTTTTCTCGTGGCGAATAAAACCGATGGCATCGATCCGGATCAGGCTGTTGCCGACTTCTGGTCGCTGGGGCTGGGTGATATTCATGCCATCGCTGCGTCGCACGGACGTGGCGTAGTCAGTTTGCTTGAACACGTACTGCTGCCGTTTGTTGACGAGGTGAACCCACCTGAAGAGATCGACGAAGATGCTGAGTACTGGAAGCAGTTTGAAGCTGAGCAGAATGGAACTGAAGTCGAAGAAGAGGAGGATGATTTTAATCCGCAGGATCTGCCGATCAAAATTGCTATTGTGGGTCGTCCCAACGTCGGTAAATCAACGCTGACTAACCGTATTCTGGGTGAAGATCGTGTTGTGGTTTTCGACATGCCGGGAACCACCCGTGACAGTATCTATATTCCTATGGAGCGCGATGAGCGTGAATATGTGCTTATCGATACTGCCGGAGTACGCAAGCGTGGAAAAATCACTGAAACTGTCGAAAAATTCTCTGTTATCAAGACGCTACAGGCAATTGAAGATGCTAACGTCTGTTTGCTGGTAATTGATGCTCGCGAAGGCATTTCCGATCAGGATCTTTCGCTGCTGGGCTTTATCCTCAACAGCGGTCGTTCACTGGTGATCGTGGTCAACAAGTGGGATGGCCTGAGCCAGGAAATCAGAGAGCAGGTAAAAGAGACTCTGGATTACCGTCTGGGCTTTATCGATTTTGCCCGCGTGCACTTTATTTCGGCACTGCACGGTAGCGGTGTAGGTAACCTGTTTGAATCCATCCGTGAAGCTTACGACAGTTCGACGCGCCGTGTCAGCACCGCAATGCTAACGCGGATCATGACCATGGCCTCGGAAGACCATCAGCCGCCGCTGGTACGTGGACGTCGCGTTAAGCTGAAATATGCTCATGCCGGTGGCTACAATCCACCAATTGTGGTTATTCATGGTAACCAGGTGAAAGACCTGCCTGATTCTTACAAACGTTATCTGATGAACTACTTCCGTAAGTCGCTGGATGTTATGGGAACGCCAATTCGTATTCAGTTTAAAGAGGGTGAAAACCCGTTTGCGAATAAGCGTAATACCTTAACACCGAATCAGTTACGTAAACGTAAGCGTCTGATCAGTCACATTAAGAAAAGTAAGTAATTTGCTTTTCCCCCTTCTTTACGCCAGAGAAGGGGGATCAACATAACATTGAGGTGATGTATGGAACTGATTTGCCCGGTCTGTCGAAACCTCCTCGTCCGCGAAGGTGATACCGCGCACTGTACGGCCTGCAATATGGACTACCTGCTGGATGCCCGCTGCCCTGACTGCCAGCAGCCGTTACAGGTATTAAAAGCATGTGGTTCGGTAGATTATTTTTGCAAGTACGGACACGGACTTATTTCTAAAAAACGCGTTTTATTTTCTCTTAAAAATAACTAAACCAGAAATTAAATTTTTCTAAATTGAACCTCTTATTTTCGCTTGCTAGGATGAGATATTATCTATGGATAGATAGTCTCTATTTTTTAGTGCCTTATAGTAGCTTTACTAATATAAACGATTAATAATGGCAGAGTGTATTATTAATTTTTCTAATCTAATTGCCGCCATTTAGTTATACCAGGTTTTAGTTTTCCGAATGCGCATACGCTGTAAATAAAAATAGTTAATTAGACATGTAATAAATACAGGCGTATTTACCTCAAGTTATAATGATTGTAAATATGTCTATATTTTCTGATAGGTATACTGCGTATTAAAGCGTTATACACAGTATGCATTAATTACGATTAACTTAGGGATGGTTGTCGTATGGCGCAATGGATGCGCGTTATTATTTTACTATTAATACCGGCTGTCGCATTCTCCGTGTCTGCCGCCGATACGCCGGGAATTGTAGATTTAACAGAGTCTTCATTACCCGAGCTTGGCAGCGATACACCAGAACGGGATGATAGTGGCAAATCATATACGCAGAAAAGCGCTGACTATATTACCAATTCAGCGATGCAGGGTTTCGATAACCTTACACCAGCAGCACTTCAGTCTCAGGCCCGTAGTTATCTTCAGGGACAGATAACGTCATCTGCTCAGTCGTGGGTTGAGGGGCTGATGTCTCCTTACGGCAAAGTGCGAACCAATCTGTCCATTGATGAAACCGGTAATCTGGAAGGAAGCTCTCTGGATTATTTTGTGCCGTGGTATGACAATCAAACCACCCTCATTTTCAGTCAGTTTTCAGCCCAGCGTAAAGAAGATCGTACCATTGGCAACGTCGGTATTGGCGTACGTCGCAATGTCGATAACTGGCTGCTGGGGAGTAACGTTTTCTATGACTATGATGTTACTCGCGGGCATCGTCGCCTCGGTCTTGGTACAGAAGCATGGACTGATTTCCTGCGTTTTTCCGCTAACTATTACCATCCCCTTTCTGACTGGAAAGACTCCAGAGATTTCGAATTTTACGAAGAACGCCCGGCACGCGGATGGGACGTGCGTTCTGAAGCATGGCTGCCATTTTACCCGCAGCTTGGCGCTAAACTCGTCTATGAACAGTACTATGGCGATCAAGTGGCGCTATTTGGTACGGATAACTTACAAAGAGATCCTCATGCGGTAACGGTTGGTCTGAATTACACGCCGGTCCCGCTGGTCACCGTGAGTACGGACTATAAAGCAGGGACTGGAGACAATACCGACTTAAGCATCAATGCCACTATGACGTATCAGTTTGGCTCATCGATAGCAAGCCAGCTGGATCCTGATAATGTTAAAACTCAGCATTCACTGATCGGTAGCCGTACCGATTTTGTCGACCGCAATAATTTCATTGTGCTGGAATACCGGGAAAAAGATCCGCTGGACGTTACGCTTTGGCTTAAAGCTAACGAAACGAATGTGCACCCGGAGTGTATTATCCAGGATAACCCGGAAGCCGGGGTAGGTCTGGAAAAATGTAAATGGACGATCAATGCCCTCATCAATCATCACTACAAAATTGTAGCTGCATCCTGGCAGGCTAAAAATAACGCCAACCGCACTCTGGTCATGCCCGTGGTAAAAGCCAATACCCTAAGCGAAGGTAACAACAATCGCTGGGATCTGATCCTTCCGGCGTGGGTAAATGCCAGTACGGATGAGGAGCGAACTGCACTTAATACCTGGAAAATGCGTATTACGCTCGAAGATGAAAAAGGCAATACCCGCAACTCCGGGGTTGTGGAAATCACCGTGCAGCAGAACCGGAAAATTGAACTGGTGGTGAATAACGTTAGCGCTGTCAAAAGCACTGAGCATAGTCATGATGCCAGCGCCAGAGCTGACGGCATTGATGGCGTGGTTATGGATCTACTGTTAACAGATTCTTATGGAGAGTCGACCGATCGTAATGGTAAACCACTAACCGATGATGAGATGCTTTCTGAGCTGTACGACAGTAACGATCAAAAAGTTACCCTGGCTGCAAAACCTTGCACCTCTGAAGTGCCGTGTCTTTTTATTGCCAGCCGCGATAAGGCTGCGGGCACGATCACGCTGGCCAGTACGTTACCCGGCACATGGCGCTGGAAAGCCAGGGCCGAACCCTATGGTGACAGTAATTTTGTTGATATCACTTTCACCGGAAACGGGGCGGCAGACGTCCACCCTGTCATTTATCAATTAAATAATTCGAACCCCGTCAATCTGATTGCAAACGAGACCCGGCATCCCGGCGTTAATAATACCTATCGGTTCATGCTGTGGCGCGATCGCAACAACGATGGTGTTTTTCAGATGTCGGAACAGCTCACGGCCGAGGAAATGAAACAGTTCGACTACCAGTGGGAATTTACCGGTACCAGCGTTCGTGGACACACCGGTGCACAGGCGAATACCGCTAACGAGGATTTAGTTCTTCCTGTAACGAATAAAGAAGCAGCGCGGAAGTTTGATGCTGACTCAGCTGATGGTGTGCAGGGATATGGCATACGTGTGGTTTATACCCATAAATAGCGTCGGCAAGGCAGTTGCCGAATATAAGGAAATGGAGAATCTTAATGCAGGTAAATCTACAACGGCAGCTAACGAAAGTTGCTATAGCGCTGGCAGTGGCCGGGTATTGCTCATTCCCCGCCATGGCGGCCAACGGCAATCTGAAGGGCGGCCAGTGGCATATTGTCAGTGAAAGCACTGGTGCAATCCAGGGTACCGTACCCTGGATCACCCGCTCGGCAGATAACGTTGCTGAGGGGGATAAAAACCATGTGACGGTGACTATCGATCGCGGTACTCGTGTATTGAACGGCACTGAGGGTGATAAGCAGTTCCATGTCGGTGATAAAGTTTCCGTTAACTGGGCTATTGGCGATACCGAAGGCGATCTGGATGTGGGCAATGTGGCAACTAAAGCCACGGTTGTGTGGATGCGGTCTAAGCAGCAGGATGGTTCTGATGCAGTCGAAATCAGCGGCACAACCGGTCAGGACAGTTACACCATTAGGACCGAGGATGCTGACTACTATATTGGGATCAAAATCATCCCGACCACCACCACCGGCGATCCGAATATAGCACCTCTCCTGCAACTCTCCGACTTGTCTACGAATGCCGGCGGCGGTTCAGATGACGACGATATTCCGGAAGGTCCGGTTGTTGACGACAACGTTAAAGTCGTGATTTACGAGTCCGGCACCACCACTAATCTGCTGGGTAGCGATACTAAACTTAAAACCAATACCACCTATAAAGTTCTGCTGTGGAAAGATAAAAACGGCGACAACAAATACCAGACCGGCGAAGAAGTCACTGGCGATTACCACTACCGTTGGAAATTCACCGGTACCAGCCTGCAACTGGGTGCGGCCGGAGGCATCGTTAATGCCGCGCGCAATGATGGCGATCTGGTTATTCCGGTTACCAATGCCGAAGCAAAAACCGCGTTCGACAATATTGAGTCCGGCGGCGTTACTCTTGGCAACGATGGCGTCCAGGGGTATGGACTGTCTATCGATTACCAGCGCAAATAATGTGCAGCACTACCATTCCCGTAAGGGAATGGTAGTTTCCGCGCGTTTTGTTCAGCTAAGGGTTAAACAAAGCGTGTTGAGTTAACGGTAAAAACAGGTGGTAGGGTTAATGCGTGGCAGTCTGCAATTCAAAAGGGTACGCCGATTTTTAGTCGCGATACTGCTTATCGGGGGAGCATATCTTGCGCCCGTATCGGCTGCACTTAACGACGGTATATGGCAGGAGCTAAATACGTCAACAGAGGCTATCAATGGAACTGTTCCACAGGCAGATGGCGCAGCTATTCCGGTTTATCAGGGGAGTATTGTACTGAGCCCTGCGCAGGCGCATGAGGTTGCTTTCACTGCCATGCCGCATGACTTTAGCGTTGACGATAAATCCAGCGCATTGCAGGTCATTAATCCTGCTGATACGGAAGGCGATCTCTTTGCCGTTGCTCCCCTGCGTTGGGAGAACCAGCCTCCTCCTGTTCACTTAGTATGGGCTGATGCAGCCACGCCCGACACGCCGCTTAACCCTCAGCCTGAGGCGAATAAAAGTTTTTGCGCCCAGAATATGGCGGGTCGCCATCTCATTATCTGGCCGCAGGTAGACAGGCCCTCTGACGTCCAGCCGACGCTGTATCTTCAAACCTTAACCGGGACGCCTTACAGCACTGCCATCCCGCTATTAAACCAGAAGATCGCAATTGATATTACCGCAGCGGTTTCCGAACCGATCGCCGTCTCGGCCGATCATTTCGATACCACACTCAATGCTGCGAAAGTGAAAGCCGGTGAAAACATTACACTCACCATCACCACTCGTGATTGCCAGGGCGAAGCGGTAGGCAATACTGCCTTTACGATTATGCGAGGCGATGCGTTAAACCGGCAGGGAAGTGTGAATAATACCGCGCCGGTATACGTTGATAATACTGTCCTTACCACCACATCAACCGAATACCACGGCGTTACGGATATTAACGGTAATGCAACCGTGATCGTCAGCCAAAACAATGGTCCTGGAGTCAAAACACCGCTGGTGGTTAAGCCGTCGGGCAACGATACCTTAAGCGCAACTATCGCCGTGATATTCACCACGATGACCAGCCCGGATAACGCGGCTGCAAATATGTGGGGGCATATGTCCGATAACAGCACCATAAAAATTGACGGGGTATCGTATACGTTTACCCGTCCTGCGCTGGCAGCGGAAAGCAAAGCCGCAACCCAGAATGTCAGTGCGAATAATGAAACCTGGGCGCTGTTTAACTGGCATGACGCTGATGAATATTGTGATGTGCTGCCTGACGCGCGGCAGCTTACAGGACTGAAACTGGCGCGTGGCGATCTGATGACCACTATTGGATGGCCAGTAGCAGGTAACAATCAATATTGGTCATCTTCACCGGGTTCGCTGGCGTCTCATCATCTCGCCGTAAACATGCTCAATTACAACAGCGTCAATCAGGAACCGGATGACATATTCTCTGAGGTCAGCTGCGTTGATAAAGCATCACCAGCGTTAACACCGGTTCTGACCCTATCACTGGATAACATGGACAGCGGCTCAAATGCGGCGAAAGTGCAGGTAGGGCAATCCATTAGCATGAAGGTATCAATCACCGATAAAGCCACCGGAAAAGGATTACCCTATCGTTATTTCGATCTGTACGTCGGCGATGAGCAAAACCGTAAAGGACAAACTAATACGCAAGCCCGTGCTGAAGGCGTCGCTTTCGGATGGGAAGAGAATCCAGTATCAGTTGGGCTCGAAAGTGCCGGAACGCCGAATCGCTATCATGGCATAACCGATGCGAATGGTAATTTATCCATCAATTTAACCCAGGATCGTGGTGCAGGAGTATTAACTCCACTGCGTGTGGTATTAGCTGACGGTACAGAAGCGACTGCCAATGTTATTTTTACCGTACTAACCAGCCCCAATGTTGCGCAGGCCCGCATGTGGGGTCACATGCAGGGCGTAGTAGATGCGGGCAATATTTATAAGCGTCCTCTGCTTGCCGGCGAAGCAAAATCCAGTACCGGCGTCACAGTAGAGAACCATGAAGAATGGGCCACGTTCAATTCGGTGACGGCAGCGACCAGCCAGTGCGGCAAGGGACAAGTGCCGGGGCAAGCTACTCTGGATGCGCTATATAACGCGCATTCCGCAAACGCGATGTTCACCCGTTTTGGCTGGCCAACAGCTGGACATAGCTATATTTCTGCTGATACCGACGGCTCACAGACGATTGCGGTTAACCTGGCAAACGGTGCCGATGAAAAATTTACCGGCAGCCAGGCCAATTATCTTACCTGCTCAGGAAATGAACTGGTCACTCAGCTTGATGTGAAATTCAACAATGATGACAGCTCGCATCAGGCGTCAGCAAAAGTAGGGGAGGACATTATCATGACGGTGCATTCTGTTAATGCGCTGAATGGTTTAGTTGTCCCTGATGCCGTCTTTACGGTAACAATGACACACGGTAAGAATCGTAAAGGGCTGGTCACGGGATTTACCGACCCCACAGACGGAGCATTGTTGATAGACGGAGTCGCTTTTGGCCCTTCACAGGCATCAATGACCTATGAGGGAATGACCGATGAACAGGGTAATGCATCGTTGGTTATTTCTCAGCCACAGGGAGTGGGATTACTGACAACGTTAACTATCATTCCGGTCAATTCACTGATCACCACCCCCATTTCACGCAGCGTAAAGTTTACGGTACCCGGCAGCCCGGATACGCCAAAGGCGAACATGTGGGGTCACATGGCTGACAATATTACCGTCGGTGATCTGACATTTGAACGGCCAAAACTGGCTGGAGAAGTTAGCTCAGCCAACACAAGACTTGAAGACAATGAGACATGGGCACTGGTGACACACGCGAGTGCAAAAGATGATCTGCAGTCAGGGGGATGTACCGTAAACCGTTTGCCCCGTATCGACCAGCTGGAACAACTCTACGCTACCAATAGCGCAGGAAAAATGCATAGCATTCTGGGATGGCCTGTCGCTGAATCTTACTGGTCAGCCACCGCAGCCAGTAGCACGACCTGGAAAAATATGGCGCTGGATAACGGAACGACGGGCGTAAAAGGGGACGGCATTCTGTATACCAGCTGTCTTACCAGCGATAACCCGATTGCATCGAAGATTACTATTGTGCCTGTTGATAGCGGTCAATGGAATGAAAGCCTGAACGCGGCGAAGTTAAAAAAAGGTGAGACGTTACGCCTGAAAGTCACCGTGACTAACACGCAGGGCAATCCAGTACCGGACGCTGCGTTCACTCTTAGTCGTGGTGATGGCTATACGCGCCAGGGGATAAAACACATTGCTGGTAGCGGCGACAATATTGTATCGCCTGTGATAATCGACGGTGAGTCACTTAATGACACCATAACCAAAATTGGTGGTCTGACAGGCCCGGACGGCAGCAAAATTATCAGCATTACTCGTCCGAATACGCATGGCACGAAAGTAGCCATTACCGTAGCGCTGTACGGTAACGATAGCGTTAGCGCCAGCATTGAAACCATCTTTACAGTGATAACCAGCCCTGATAGCGATAAAGCCCTGATGTGGGGGCACATGCCGGAAACGGTAACCGCCACGGATGGCACCGTATTCAGGCGTCCGCTGCTGTCAGCCGAACTGCCCAACGATGCTCTCGCCGGAAGCAATACTGAAGATAATGAAACCTGGAGCACCGCCGATTTTCACGGGATTTCTGGCATATGCGGCAGGGATAAAGTTCCTTCTCTTGCGAATTTGCAGGCGCTGTATGCAGCATGGCCGCAGGGCGCAATAAATACCCGGCAAGGGTGGGCCGTTGAGGGTAAAAACTACCAGAACAGCACGGCGGATCTTAGTCGTTCAGCAGAAACGCGCTACGTTAAGTCGCTGGATTTGAATAATAACGCTATTACCTCGCAGCTATGGAGTGAAAAGCTTTATTTCGCCTGTCTGCGCGACGCTCAACCCGTGGCCACACGGCTGACATTGACCTCATCTGCATACGATAACGCGAGCGGCGCTGCAAAAACTAAAACAGGAGAGACCCTTCCTGTCGTCGTCACGACGCTGGATGCGCAGGGGAAACCTGTCGGCAACGTGCCGGTAATTTTTTTACGCGGCGACAGCGTAGGGCGAGCTTATAGCGATGCTAACAAAACGCCGGCTGCAGATATTTTGCTCAATCACAGGCAGAGCTTAAGCAGCGGCGTAAGCTATTACGCGGCAACCGGCGAGGATGGCACGCTGAAGCTGGATATCAATCAGGATGGAGGGGCGGGTTTTAAAACGCCGTTACAAGCCTCAATAGAAAACGTTGGCAATACTACCCAGACCCTGCCGGCCGTTTTTACCGTTTTAACCAGCCCGGATACTGAAAAAGCCAACTACTGGGGACATATGCCTGAAACGGTCAAAGACAGCGAGGGTACGGTCTACAGGCGTCCCATGCTGTCGAGCGAGTTTAAGGTCATACCGAGCAACGTGGTAAAAATTCCCAACGGCAGTTACGACATCGGAGAAACATGGGGATTGATAACATTAAATTCTGCCTGGGCTGGGACCAACGAGGGATGCGGCCAGGCCAATCTGCCGACGGCGGCAAATCTACAAACATTATACCAGACATACCCTGACGGCATGATGCGCAGCACTAATGGATGGCCAGTTAGCAGCAGCGCGAGCAGCAGTCAGAAATGGTGGGCTGGTGATTACATTCTTTCGGACGATGGTAAATCAACGCTGTATGCGATGGTGAATCTGCTCAGCGGGGGAAACATTATAGCGACTAATAATTCCTATGCGGTGAATATGCAGACGTGCCTGGCTACGCCGAGGAGAACGCCAACAAGTGTGACGATGACGCTCACCGGGTCAGAAGATACCAACGGTATTGCAAAGGCGAAAAAGGGTGAGCAGATAGCCGCGATCGTGACGCTGAAGGATGCTGCTGGTCAGCCGGTCAGTAACGCACTGTTAAAGATTACGCGCAGTTCTTCAACAACGCGTGCGGGTGATATCTATGCGACCTCGGTTTCCGATGTAACCGACGATATTACGCTTAATGACATACATTCTTCAGATGCGCTCACCACATTCTCAATGGATACTTCGGTGAAGTATGTGTATTTACATACGGATGCTCAGGGGCAGGTATCATTTGCGATTAAACAAGATCAGAGTGCAGGTCTGAAAACCACAATGACCGCGACAGTGGTGGATAATACCAGGCTCACTGACAGTAAAGATATGATCTTCACGGTGATAACCAGTCCTGATAGCGACAAAGCCAGGATGTGGGGGCACATGCCGGAAACGGCAATCAACAGTGCGGGCATCACCTTCCGCCGCCCGCTGCTCACAGCAGAAATGCCGGTATCGGTTTCCAGCTTTATTTATAATAGTGAATACTGGCCGCTAGTGACCGCGTTGAATACGCAAAAAGCAGGCATGACCGGCTGCGATCCGGCTTATCAGCCGCTGTTGAAAAACCTGCAAACATTATACGTTGATAACTTCGGTACGCCTGGTGGTCTGGAAACCAACTATGGCTGGCCGGTCGGTTCGGATCAAGGCTGGTGGACAGTAGACAGGACGGCCAGCAGTGGCAACTATCAGTTCATTGATCTGAGGACGGGTGGCAGCAGTTCTACAGCCTCGTCAGGAGCATTAAATGCACAAGTTTGTCTGAAAGAGCCTCATGCGCCGTTAACTGCTAATAATTAAACCGAAGCGTTAACGTCATTTGCGCAGAACAACTTGTCTACGTATTTCCGGTGGCACGGCGGGTGGGATAACGCCACCGCTGTGGCTTATAATCAACAGGAAAAAGTGGATAACAGGTAATGAAGACTAACGCGCTTTACGCGAGCGCGTATTTTTTTGCGGGGTCACCGTGGTGACCTCGCTTTCGATCCAGCCGTCCTCGAGGCGGGTCTTAATGATATCGCCCATATGGACCTGCTTCACTTTCTTCAACACTTTACCCTCGTCGATAGTGGCCACGCTGTAACCGCGTGCCAGTGTCGACAGCGGGCTGACGGCCTCCAGATGAGCAGCACTCGTACCAAACCGCTCCCGCGCCGCACTCAGATGCGCGCGGATGTTTGCGGTCAACTGGTACTCCAGATGCTGGATCCGTGATTGCGCCCGATGTATGCGCGACTGAGGATTGTATTGATAAAGACGCTGCTCAAGCCGTAGCTGCTGCTGTGTTGTTCGCTTAATCTGATTATCAATAGCCAGATTAAGCCGCTGATGTAACCGCTCAAGCGCCGTCTGCTGACGGGCCAGCCGTAACTGGGGATGCTGCTGCTGTAAACGATGAAAGACCTGAGTAAAACGACGCTGACCACTTGCCAGATAGTAATCCATGGCCATTTCCAGCCGCTGCTGCGCGGCCTGCATTTGCCGTAACAACTCCTGCTGGTTACGGCTCACGATCTCAGCGGCAGCAGACGGCGTTGGCGCTCGTTGGTCGGCAACAAAATCGGCAATCGTCACATCGGTTTCATGACCCACGGCGCTAACCACCGGAATGGCACTGGCGAAAATAGCCCGCGCCACGCGTTCGTCATTAAAGCTCCATAAATCTTCCAGAGAGCCGCCACCGCGCCCGACAATCAATACGTCACATTCATGACGCAGGTTTGCTAATGCAATAGCGCGCACGATTTGCGCGGGCGCATCATCACCTTGTACCGTCGTCGGATAAATAATGACCGGCAGCGAAGGATCACGACGTTTCAACACGTGCAGAATATCGTGCAGTGCCGCGCCGGTTTTCGAGGTGACAATGCCAATACATTGCGCCGCAGCGGGAAGAGGCTGTTTAAACTGTGGGTCAAACAACCCTTCAGCCTGCAATTTGATTTTCAATTGCTCATACTTCTGCTGGAGCAAACCTTCACCTGCGGGCTGCATACTCTCAACAATAATCTGGTAATCACCGCGGGGTTCATAAAGCGTGATCGTTGCGCGCACCAGGACCTGCTGGCCGTGCTGCGGACGAAATGTGACCCGACGATTACTGTTGCGGAACATAGCACAACGCACCTGAGCGGTGTCATCCTTAAGCGTAAAGTACCAGTGCCCGGATGCAGGCTGGGTAAAGTTGGAGATTTCACCGCTGATCCACACCTGTCCCATTTCGCGCTCAAGCAGCAAACGCGCGGTCTGATTAAGGCGGCTAACGGTATAAATGGCAGGCGATTGAGATAGCGACATGTGAGCGGGATCAAATTTTAAATCAGCAGGTTATTCAATCGATAGTAACCTGCATGGTGATGAGCGCAAGTTTTTTTCGCAAAAAAATGTAGAAGCAATCGGTTACGCTCTGTATAATGCCACGGCAATATTAAAATCATCCTGGTTAGAGATATTGCCCATGCTACGTATTGCCAAAGAAGCCCTGACGTTTGACGACGTCCTCCTTGTTCCTGCACATTCCACCGTTCTGCCGAATACCGCTGACCTCAGCACGCAGTTGACTAAAACCATTCGCCTGAATATTCCTATGCTCTCCGCAGCCATGGATACGGTGACAGAAGCGCGTCTTGCCATTGCCCTGGCGCAAGAAGGTGGTATCGGTTTTATCCATAAAAACATGTCTATCGAACGCCAGGCTGAAGAAGTCCGTCGTGTGAAGAAGCATGAGTCCGGGGTCGTTACCGATCCGCAGACGGTTCTGCCCACTACAACATTACGTGAAGTTAAAGAGTTGACTGAACTTAACGGTTTCGCCGGGTATCCGGTAGTGACCCATGATAACGAACTGGTGGGGATCATTACCGGTCGTGATGTCCGTTTTGTTACCGATTTGAGCCAGCCGGTCAGCGTCTACATGACGCCAAAAGAGCGACTGGTCACTGTACGCGAAGGTGAAGCGGGCGACGTTGTGCTGGCTAAGATGCACGAAAAACGTGTTGAAAAAGCGCTGGTTGTTGACGATAGCTTCCACCTTATCGGTATGATCACCGTAAAAGATTTCCAGAAAGCAGAACGTAAGCCGAACGCCTGTAAGGATGAACAGGGGCGTTTACGCGTTGGCGCAGCGGTAGGGGCTGGCGCAGGCAATGAAGAACGTGTAGATGCGCTGGTCGCCGCAGGAGTTGATGTGCTGCTGATCGACTCCTCACATGGTCACTCTGAAGGCGTTCTACAGCGTATTCGTGAAACCCGTGAAAAATACCCGGAGTTGCAAATTATTGGCGGTAACGTAGCCACTGGTGCAGGCGCTCGTGCGCTGGCTGATGCAGGCGTGAGCGCGGTTAAAGTCGGTATTGGCCCTGGCTCTATCTGTACCACACGTATCGTCACCGGCGTGGGCGTTCCGCAGATCACCGCCGTTTCTGATGCCGTCGAAGCGCTGGAAGGCACCGGTATTCCGGTTATTGCAGACGGCGGGATCCGCTTTTCCGGCGACATTGCTAAAGCTATTGCCGCAGGTGCAAGCGCGGTTATGGTCGGTTCAATGCTGGCCGGGACTGAAGAGTCCCCGGGTGAAATCGAACTGTATCAGGGCCGTTCTTATAAATCCTATCGCGGAATGGGGTCTTTAGGTGCGATGTCCAAAGGGTCTTCCGATCGTTACTTCCAGACGGATAACGCGGCCGACAAACTGGTACCGGAAGGTATTGAAGGTCGGGTGGCCTATAAAGGCTATCTGAAAGAGATTATCCATCAGCAGATGGGTGGACTGCGTTCATGTATGGGCCTCACCGGCTGTGGTACCATCGATGCACTGCGTACTAAAGCAGAATTTGTGCGTATCAGCGGCGCAGGTATCCAGGAAAGTCACGTTCACGATGTGACCATTACCAAGGAATCCCCGAACTATCGTATGGGGTCCTGATTCTTTCCGCGCCCGGTTCTACCGGGCGTTTTGTTTTTGTTTCATTTGCCCTGGAATTAGCGTCAATGACGGAAAATATTCATAAACATCGTATCCTTATTCTTGATTTCGGTTCTCAGTACACTCAATTGGTCGCGCGTCGCGTACGTGAACTTGGCGTTTATTGTGAGCTGTGGGCGTGGGATGTCACAGAAGCGCAAATTCGCGATTTTAATCCGAGTGGCATAATCCTTTCCGGCGGCCCGGAAAGTACGACGGAAGAGAACAGCCCGCGTGCGCCGCAGTACGTTTTTGAAGCGGGCGTGCCGGTATTTGGCGTTTGTTATGGTATGCAGACCATGGCAATGCAGCTGGGCGGGCATGTTGAAGGCTCGAACCAGCGCGAATTTGGCTATGCGCAGGTTGAGATTAAAACCGATAGCGCGCTGATCCGCGGTATTGAAGATTCCCTTACCGCCGATGGCAAACCGCTGCTGGACGTCTGGATGAGCCACGGCGATAAAGTCACTGCTATCCCGGCTGATTTTGTAACGGTTGCCAGCACCGAAACGTGCCCATTTGCCATTATGGCGAATGAAGAAAAACGTTTTTACGGCGTGCAATTCCATCCGGAAGTGACCCATACGCGTCAGGGGCTGCGGATGCTGGAACGTTTTGTTCGCGATATCTGTCAGTGTGAGGCTTTGTGGACTCCGGCCAAAATTATTGATGATGCGATTGAACGAATTCGCCAGCAGGTAGGTAATGATAAGGTCATTCTCGGTCTCTCTGGCGGCGTTGACTCCTCTGTTACCGCAATGCTGCTGCATCGCGCCATCGGTAAAAACCTGACCTGCGTTTTCGTTGATAACGGTCTGCTTCGTTTAAATGAAGCAGAGCAGGTGATGGATATGTTCGGCGACCATTTCGGTCTGAACATCGTTCACGTTGAAGGTGAGGCGCGTTTTCTGAACGCGCTGGCGGGTGAAAACGATCCGGAAGCAAAACGTAAAATCATTGGTCGCGTGTTTGTTGAAGTGTTCGACGAAGAAGCGTTGAAGCTGGAGGACGTTAAGTGGCTGGCACAAGGGACTATCTATCCTGACGTGATTGAATCAGCTGCTTCTGCCACCGGTAAAGCGCACGTTATCAAATCTCACCACAATGTGGGCGGCCTGCCAAAAGAGATGAAAATGGGGCTGGTCGAACCGCTGCGTGAGTTGTTTAAAGATGAAGTGCGCAAAATCGGTCTGGAACTTGGCCTGCCGTACGACATGCTTTACCGTCACCCGTTCCCGGGACCGGGACTTGGCGTGCGCGTACTGGGTGAAGTGAAGAAAGAGTACTGTGACCTGCTGCGGCGTGCGGATGCAATCTTTATTGAGGAGTTGCACAAAGCCGATCTGTACAACAAGGTTAGCCAGGCATTCACCGTATTCCTGCCGGTTCGTTCAGTTGGCGTCATGGGTGATGGACGTAAATATGACTGGGTGGTGTCCCTGCGTGCGGTTGAAACCATCGATTTTATGACGGCACACTGGGCGCATCTGCCATACGATTTCCTTGGCCGCGTTTCTAACCGCATTATCAATGAAGTTAACGGCATTTCCCGGGTAGTTTATGACATCAGCGGTAAACCGCCAGCCACTATTGAGTGGGAATAACCTTTACCCGTAGTCTGGAAAGACGGCCCCTGGCCGTCTTTCTAACATTTGGGTCTGAAAAAGCTAGCGTGGGTTGGACGTTTCTGCGATCAGGCTGGACTGCTGCGTTTGCTTTTTGTCCTGGTGATGATGCCATGCACCAATGGAGGAGTAGACTAAGCGTCCGAAAAGGAAGAAGAAACTGATAAGCAATACGATACGGGTCATACGACTGTTAAATCGATGTCGGTTTCGCATACTGGTAACCTGACTCACAAAAGGTCCTTTAAGATATACCCACACACGGGGCGATAAGTACATTAAGACACAGTGTGACGGATGGGTCAATTGAATGTAATGTAAATTTCTGTTAGCTAATTCATCATTAATTGTTATTGGTTATAGTTAATATATTTTTATTATAAATTAATAAGTGCGACTAATACCGATGAAAGGTAATAATTAGTTAATGGGTAAGCCGTATTTGATTTATATCAAAAATAACTTTCCGTTAATAACTAAAATCAAAGAAGTTGCACTATGCGAAATGAGTTTTTGCAGCTTTGCTGCCGGGTGGGATACCTGTTTGATCATACCCCGCAGGATGCAGGGTTTTCTGCTGAGCATTTATGAAACTAAGTAAAGCCTACGTAAAATACAGAGATAAATGGTGGGGGCTACCGCTTTTTTTGCCTTCGTTATTACTCCCGTTGTTAAGCAATGCCAATACGTTTGCCCATATTAGTACAGGGACCGTTGTTCTTTTTTTTCTGCCTATGGCATTAATGATAAGCCTGATGCTATTTTTCGGCTGGGCCGCTATACCCGGCATGATTATTTCACTATTTTTATATAAATACGAATGCGGGGAGGTAGTCAGGAATGCCCTTATTGTAATCCACTTTATTATTCCTGTGATATTAAGCTGGGCGGGCTATCGTGCCTTCACGCCAAAACGGCGAAATATTTCTCATGGTAATGTCAAATTGATGTGCCAGAGAATTTTCTGGCAGGTGTTTTGTCCTGCGACGCTGTTTCTGGTGCTTTATCAACTGGTGGGCTTTTTCGATATCTACAACCTTCGCCAGAATCTCAATGGTGCAACGCTGTTTATTATTAATGTGCTAATCAACTATCAGGCACTACTGGTAGGAAACCTGGTGGGAGTGCCATTTTGCTACTATCTGATTCGTATTCTTCGCCATCCACCCTACATTCGTGCTTATCTTTCGCAAATGCGTTTGCAGTTCGATCCTAAAGTGACCAAAAAAGAGGTAGGCGTGTGGATCGTGTTGTTTAGCGGATTGATGGTGATGCTCTGTATGCCTCTGCACCATAATAGTTCGATCTTTAGCACTAACTATACACTATCCTTAATTTTACCCGTTATGTTGTGGGGCGCAGTCCGTTACGGCTATCGCTTTATGTCGCTGATATGGGCGCCGGTACTCGTTATCTCGATTCATTATTTTAATGGCTATATTCCTCTGTTTATCGGCTATGAAACCCAGCTAGCCATCACATCTTCCAGCTACCTGGTCTATTCATTTATTATTATTTTTATCTCTGTACTCACCATGCAACAGCGGTTGATCAACCGACGGGCACGTGCGCTGGCCTTCCTCGACCCCGTTGTTCACTTGCCAAATTTGCGTGCGCTAAATCGCTCATTATACTGTTTTCCGTGGTCAGTACTGTGCTTCCTGCGCATTCCGGAACTGGAAATGTTAGGCCGTAATTATGGTGTGTTACTGCGTATTCAGTATAAACAGCAGCTGGCTAACTGGATTAACCTGCAACTGCAAGCTGACGAAGGGGTTTACCAGCTATCCGGGTATGATCTGATATTTCGTCTGAATACAGGAGCGTACCATGAACGCATTGGCGAAATTGATCGCCACATTAAGAAATTTCGCTTTATCTGGGACAGTATGCCACTACAGCCGCAGGTAGGGCTGAGCTATTGTTACGTCCGCTCACCGGTGACGCATATTTACCTGCTGCTTGGGGAGCTAAGTACGATTGCCGATCTTTCTCTGGCAACCAACCATCCTGAAAATTTACAAAGGCGTATTGCCACTAATCTTCAACAGAATCTTAAAGATAAGGTCTTATTGATGAATCGGTTGCAGCAGGCGCTGGAAAGAGATGAGTTTTGTTTGATGGCGCAGCCCATTCAGGGCGTTCGCGGCGATGATTATCACGAAATTTTAATCAGATTGAGGGGTCCGAACGGCGAGTTAATAAGTCCTGATGACTTTTTACCTGTTGCCCAGGAATTTGGCCTGTCATCACGTATTGATTTATGGGTACTTGAAAACACGATGCGTTTTATCGCCAGACAGCGGGAGAACATGCCCGCCTGCCGCTTTTCAATCAATCTTACGCCAGCTTCGGTATGCCGCGCTCAGTTTTATCAGGATGTGAAAAACCTGTTGAGCAACTATCAGGTACAAGCATGGCAGCTAATTTTTGAAGTCACGGAAAGCGATAGTCTGGCAAATGTTGAACAAGCCAGGCATACCCTGGAAAAACTGCAAAAAATGGGCTGCTCAATTGCTATTGATGATTTCGGTACTGGTTATGCGAGCTATGCGCGCCTGAAAAGCGTGAATGCAGATATTCTTAAAATCGACGGCAGTTTTATCCGTACTATTGTTTCTAATAGCTTTGATTATCAAATCGTCACCTCGATTTGCCATCTGGCCCGAATGAAAAAGATGCAGGTTGTTGCCGAATATGTTGAAAACGAAGAGATACGCACCGCTGTCGTTTCGTTAGGGATTGATTATATCCAGGGCTATTTAATTGGTGAACCTCAGCCGCTGGAGTCGCTCATCACTGAAAGGCACCCAGAGGATGCCGTCAGGATAAATCAGGGCGCAATGTCGGCTGAGGTGTCTTCTTCAATCTGAAGATGCCAGCCGGTAACTGCTTCCCAGTACTGCTGCTCTTTTTCAAGGTCGA
Source organism: Klebsiella sp. RIT-PI-d (assembly GCF_001187865.1). NCBI lineage: Bacteria > Pseudomonadati > Pseudomonadota > Gammaproteobacteria > Enterobacterales > Enterobacteriaceae > Klebsiella > Klebsiella sp. RIT-PI-d. The sequence goes on along the minus strand of NZ_LGIT01000009.1, from coordinate 2,165,942 downwards.
GAAACACCAGTGCGTTCTGGCTAAACCAGCCGTGCGGGAAACGTAATGTCCAGTGATTGTCATCGGTAGAGAGCGTCAGGGAAGGCGGGGTCGTTGTCGCCTGACGCTGGTTATTCAGCAGCACGCCAAGACGTAAAAGCTGGATTAGCGGTAAGAACTGTTTTTTCTTAAACAGGGTAAAACGGGGCAGATCGTCAAGCTTAATGGCTTTGCGATGATAGCGAACCAGTGTCGCCATCATGGTTTGCTGCTCCTGATTGAACCCGGGCAAATCGCTATGTTGCAGAATGTAGGCTGAGTGACGATGTAGCCCGCTATGATTGATGTTCAGCCCCACCTCATGCAGCATTGCCGCCCATTTCAGCAGCGCTTCCAGCTGCGGATGCATCAATTTTGGCTGCTGTGATTGCCACTGCTCATACATTTGCATCGTGGTATCAAGCACGCGTCTTGCCTGGTCGCTGTCAATATTGTACTGATTAGCAAGGCTTTTGGCCGTACGACTACGGACGTCATGATGGCGAAAGCGACCTTCCATTTCATACAGAACGCCTTCACGGAGCGCCCCGTCTGAAAGCCGTAGCTCACGGATCGCCAGCGCGTCAAAAACGCCGCACAGAATGGCCAGGCCTGGGACAAATACAGCTTTACGCTCTTCCGAGAGGCCCGGAAGGCTTAGTGCATCGAAGCTATGATGTTTAAGCAGTTCCGCAACTAGCTTATCAAGGCGTTCCGGCGTAATGAATCCATCTTTTTCACCCATTGCCAATAACGCTTCGTGGGCCGCTTTGATCGTGCCTGAAGCTCCCAGGGCGACATTCCAGCCTTGAATACGAAACTGCCAGCTCAGCGTTTCCAGCTTCTGCGCCGCCGCCATGCGGGCACGCTGGAAGTTTTCTTTACTGATAACCCCGCCGGAAAAATAGAGCTGTGCGAAACTGACGCAGCCCATACGGCGACTTTCGACCAGTTTAGGCTCGAAGTCTTCACCAATGACCAGCTCCGTGGAGCCGCCACCGATGTCGATCACCAGCTTGCGTCCTTTTTCTGGCTGCGTATGTTCCACGCCCATAAAAATCAGTCGGGCTTCTTCATTGCCTGAAATGATTTCAATCGGGTAGGGAATAACCTCTTCAGCCCGCCTGAGAAACTCGTTTGCGTTTAGCGCCTGACGCAAAGAATGCGTCCCCACAATGCACACGCTCGACGAGGAAAACCCCTGCAGCCGTTCCGCGAACAGGGAAAGGCAGCTCAGACCACGCTGCATTGCCTCTTCACTCAGCATATTGTCGTCGCCAAGACCGTCCGCCAGATGCACGCGCTGCTTAAGGCGACCAATGATTTGCATCGCGCCATCTACCACGCGGGCAATGACCATATGAAAACTGTTTGAACCAAGATCGACCGCCGCAAACTCCTGCGGTCGTGGTGACATGTCATGTATTGGCATAGCGTTAGTCAGGTTGCTCGAGTGATTTGATGTAGTCATAAATCGCTAACTGTGCCTGAACCTTGCGGCGATTACCGCGCGGCACATAGCGATTGCTCAGTTCTTTATCAACGTACCGGGCTTTTACCGTATCGCTGAACAGGATGTCAATAATATCCAGCACCCGCTGCTTAAGTCGCGGGTCAAGTAGCGGTGTCGCCACTTCGATTCGATAGTCGATATTACGCGTCATCCAGTCCGCAGAGGAAAGATAAACTTGCTTATCGCCGCCATTCTCAAAAATATAGATCCGGTCATGTTCCAGATAACGGTCAACGATGCTGATCACCCGAATATTGTCGCTAATCCCTTCCAGATTTGGGATCAGGGAGCACATACCGCGGATTAATAAGTTGACCGGGACGCCAGAGCCGGAAGCCGCATACAGCCTGTCTACCAGTGCTTTATCGACCAGATTATTCAGCTTCAATGTGATGCCCGACGGCCGTCCCTGCTGGGCGTTGGCGATTTCCCGATCGATCATCTCATACAGCAGACGCCGCGAGTTTTGCGGTGAAACCAGCAGATAATCGAAGGTCACAGGACGATACGGATTTTCAATAAAGTTGAATACGCGGCGCACTTCGTTAGTAATTCGCGCATCGGCCGTTAACAACGAATAGTCGGTATACAAACGGGCCGTTTTTTCGTTGAAGTTACCGGTACCGATATGCGCGTAGCGCACCACATCCTCACCTTCTTTACGCGAGATAAGGAACAGCTTGGCATGAATTTTAAGACCGGGCGCGGAAAAGATAACGTGCGCCCCGGCTTCGGTCAGACGTTTAGCCCAGTGGATATTGGCTTCTTCATCAAAACGCGCCTGAAGCTCGACGACCACGGTGACTTTTTTGCCGTTATGCGCGGCGTGGATCATGGCATCAATAATGCGGGAATCTTTTGCCACGCGATAGATATTGATTTTTATCGCCAGTACGCTCGGGTCAAAAGACGCCTGCCGCAGCAGTTCCAGTACGTGCTCAAACGTATGGTAAGGATAATAAAGCAGAACATCCCGTTCGCGAATAGCGTCGAAGCCGTTGCGAAACTTCTCGTTGTCGAACCAGATGTGACGCAGACGCGGCAACGGCTTGTTTACCAGGTTGGCTTTTCCGACATTAGGGAAGCCAATGAAATCTTTAAAGTTATGATAGCGGCCACCGGGAACGATCGAGTCGTAGCGGGAAATACTCAGCTTTTCACGCAGAACTTCAACCAGCGCGGCGGGCATGTCGCGCTGATAAACAAAACGTACCGGCTCGGCGGTCAGACGCTGTTTCAGGCTGGAAGACATTAGCTCCATCAGGCTGGATTCCATTTCGTGTACCAGGTCGTATTCGGCATCACGGGTCATCTTCATGGAATAGGTATTGAGCGTGTCGTAGTCGAAGAAACCGCGGAAAATATCATCCAGGCAGTAACGTAAAATGTTATCCAGCAGGATCATCGGCTTACGGCGACGCGGCGCTTCTGGCGGCAGATTAACAAAGCGCGGCACTTTGTCCGACGGAATTTCCAGCAGCGCATAGCGCGTATCATCGCCGCGTATGATCTCGACCGCCAGATAGGTGTAGTCATCCTTCAGGAAGTTGACCAGATTTGTTTCGCGGTTGATGAGCGTGGGAATAATGTGCTGGCGCAAGTGCTGTTTGAAATAAAGACGCAGCCAGTTTTGTTGATTAACGGAAAGCTGACGCTCGTTAATGAGGAAGATTTGGTTACGCGCCATCTCCAGCAGCAGTTCGTTATACAGACTGTCAAACTCCTGATCCGCTTTGAGCACCCGCGACTGGATTTTTCCCAGCAGGTGCCGCGAACTGGTCTGTATACCTTGTTCTTCGCTGATGATGATACGCCGTTTCAACTCGGCAAAGCGAACCTTGTAAAACTCATCAAGGTTGTTTGAGTAGATCCCTAAAAACCGCATTCGTTCAATAAGCGGATTGCTTTTATCGGCCGCTTCCTGAAGTACGCGTTCGTTGAAGGTTAACCAGCTTAACTCTTTTTCGATGTATAACTTTTCCTGACCCATTACCACTCACACTCCGGTTCTTTCACTGGACGTGCCAAATCCATCTCGATGTTATTATGGCGAGCTTTGCCATGTAATGTCCAACTGTGCCAGAAAAGTATGACAGTAAACTGAACGACGGGAAGAGAAGACGATACAAAATCAACAAAAATGGCGATGCCACTGGCGGAGCGAGGGGGATTTCTTCAGCAGATCATGCTGATACAATGCGATGGTCTGGCAGGGCTGGCCTGCCAGACTACCATTACTCTTCTGCCGCATAACCCTCTACGGGCAGCTTACGGTTATCAAGCCAGGCGGCGCAATCGCGCATTTCAAGCCGACCGTCAATAAACCAGCTTATCACCAGCGGATAGATATCATGCTCCTGAGCCTGCACGCGTGCAGTGATATCCGCCTCGTCGTCATCGCTAAACACGGGCACATTGGCCTGTAAGATGACCGGTCCGCCGTCCAGCTCGTCAGTGACGAAATGCACCGAAGTGCCGTGCACCTCATCGCCGTTTTCCAGCACCTGCTTATGCGTGTTCAGGCCCGGATATTTCGGCAGCAGGGAAGGGTGGATATTTAACAGCCGTCCTGCATAATGCGCGACAAATTCCGGACTTAAAATTCGCATATAGCCCGCCAGCACGACAACGTCAGGTGCATAAGCGTCAATTTCCAGCATCAGTTCACGATCGAAAGCTTCCCTACTGGCAAACTGGCTGGCGGTTAACGCATGTGCCGCAATACCTGCCTGGCGTGCACGTTCAAGACCGAACGCGTCGGCCTTGTTGCTGAATACTGCACGCAACGTGCCGCCGATCTTTTTCTGCTTACAGGCATCAATAATCGCCTGTAGATTACTGCCGTTGCCAGAGATCAGCACCACGATGTTTTTCATTATTCAATGACCACGCGTTCGTCGGAATCGGAAGATTTGATAATACCGATTTTCCACGCCTTTTCACCCATCTCATTAAGCAATGCCAGGGCTTTATCAGCGTTCGCCGCCGGTAGCGCCACCAGCATACCCACACCGCAGTTAAACGTGCGGTACATTTCATGGCGGCTGACGTTGCCTTCACGCTGCATCCAGTCAAAAATGGCCGGCCACTGCCAGGAGGATTCGTCGATGACGGCCTGGGTATTTTCCGGCAGCACGCGCGGAATATTTTCCCAGAAGCCGCCGCCGGTCAGGTGGGCAATGGCATGAACATCAATGTTTTCAATCAGTGAAAGAATAGATTTAACGTAGATGCGGGTAGGGGCCAGTAAGTGATCGGCTAACGTTTTGCCTTCCAGATCGGTGGTTAGCGGATCGCAGCCGCTGACCTCTACAATCTTACGCACCAGCGAGTAGCCGTTGGAGTGCGGACCGCTGGAGGCGAGAGCAATCAGAACATCGCCATCGGCAACTTTCGAACCATCAATAATTTCTGATTTTTCAACAACCCCTACGCAGAACCCGGCAACGTCATAATCTTCACCGTGATACATGCCCGGCATTTCTGCGGTTTCGCCGCCAACCAGCGCACAGCCTGACTGCAGGCAGCCTTCCGCGATACCGTTAATGACGCTGGCCGCGGTTTCGACATCCAGCTTACCGGTAGCATAATAGTCAAGGAAGAACAGCGGCTCAGCGCCCTGTACCACCAGGTCATTTACGCACATCGCCACCAGATCAATACCAATGGTGTCATGGCGCTTAAGATCCATCGCCAGCCGCAGCTTCGTGCCTACGCCGTCGGTGCCGGAAACCAGAATCGGCTCGCGGTATTTTTGAGGCAGGGCACACAGCGCACCAAAGCCGCCCAGACCGCCCATAACTTCAGGACGGCGGGTTTTTTTCACCACGCCTTTAATACGGTCGACCAGAGCGTTACCTGCATCAATATCAACACCGGCATCTTTGTAGCTGAGAGAGGTTTTATCGGTCACTGCTGAGTCCCCACGCGTTTGCGATAGAAATAAAATCGGCGCAATTCTAACAGGGAAAGCAAACGTTTGCGAGCCTGCTTTATGCGCGAGGGTAAACAATGGCATAACTGACAAACTTGATACTGTTCACGAAAATGAAACCGGGTACATTCTTATGCTTGCCTCGGCGTATACGAGCGGCCATCATGCCAATGAAACCGGTTTCTGTATTACAGGAAAGCGTTGAAAAGAGAGAGCTTACGGGGCGGTTTACTATTTCAATCAGCAACATCGGTCGTCAGACGGCGATCGTTCATGAGGGAGAGAACATGTCCGGACTTAAAGAAGGTTTTCTGTGGGGCGGCGCGGTTGCAGCGCATCAACTGGAAGGTGGCTGGCAGGAAGGCGGCAAGGGAATAAGCGTTGCCGACGTGATGACCGCTGGCGCACACGGCGTGGCGCGTGAAATTACGGACGGCGTACTGCCGGGTAAAAACTACCCCAATCATGATGCGATTGATTTTTACCATCGCTATAAAGACGACATTAAGTTGTTTGCTGAGATGGGCTACAAATGCTTTCGCACATCAATTGCCTGGACGCGCATTTTCCCGCTGGGCGATGAGTCAGAGCCAAATGAGGCCGGCCTCAAATTTTATGACGATCTGTTCGACGAATGCCTGAAATACGGTATCGAGCCGGTGATTACGCTTTCTCACTTTGAAATGCCGTATCACCTCGTTACCGAATACGGCGGCTGGCGCAACCGTAAGCTTATCGACTTTTTTGTGCGTTTCGCGAAAGTGGTTTTTACCCGTTATCAGCACAAAGTGAAGTACTGGATGACCTTTAACGAGATCAACAACCAGGCGAACTATCACGAAGATTTTGCGCCGTTTACCAACTCGGGTCTGAAATATGCGCCGGATGAAGATCGCGAGCCGGTAATGTATCAGGCAGCACACTATGAGCTGGTTGCCAGTGCGCTGGCCGTAAAAGTCGCAAGAGAAATTAATCCCTCGCTGCGGATCGGTTGCATGATTGCCATGTGTCCGATTTATCCGCTGAGCTGCGCGCCCAACGATATGATGATGGCGATGAATGCAATGCATCGTCGTTACTGGTTCACCGACGTTCATGTGCGCGGCAGCTATCCGCAGCATCTGCTGAACTACTTTACGCGCCGGGGTTTTACGCTGGATATTACCGATGAAGATCGCGCTGCGCTCAAACAGGGCTGCGTTGATTATATCGGCTTTAGTTACTATATGTCGTTTGCCACCAAAGCCACCGAGGATAATCCGCAGCTGGATTATGATGAAAGTAAAAGTCTGGTCTCTAACCCGCACGTACAGAAATCTGACTGGGGCTGGCAGATTGACCCGGTGGGTCTGCGTTATTCCCTGAACTGGTTCTGGGATCACTATCAGCTGCCGCTGTTCATTGTTGAAAATGGCTTTGGCGCGATTGATGTGCTGGAGAACGACGGTTCCGTCGACGACCAGTATCGCATTGACTATCTCTCAGCGCATATCGCCGAAATGAAAAAAGCAGTGGTTGAAGATGGTGTTGACTTAATGGGCTATACGCCGTGGGGCTGTATCGATTTGGTCTCTGCCGGTACCGGTGAGATGAAAAAACGCTACGGCTTTATCTACGTTGATAAAGATAACGAAGGTAAGGGCACGCTGGCGCGCAGCCGCAAAAAGTCGTTCGACTGGTATAAGCAGGTGATTGCTTCAAACGGTGAAAACCTCTAAAACAGGATTGTTCGCGGCCAGCCTGAACTGGCCGCATTCTCATTGCCCGCCCCGCAAACAGATGAATTTCATATCTCATCCCCGCTTGATCAATATCAAACAAAAAAATATTGTCGACGAAAAGAAAGGCGGTATAATCCGTCGATTTTTTTTGTGGTTACCCCCCAAAGGAGAAAGAAGATGAAAATCGTTGAAGTGAAGCACCCTCTTGTCAAACACAAGCTTGGTCTGATGCGTGAGCAGGATATCAGCACTAAACGTTTTCGCGAACTTGCCTCCGAAGTCGGTAGCCTGTTGACCTATGAAGCGACCGCCGATCTGGAAACGGAAAAAGTGACCATTGAAGGCTGGAATGGCCCGGTTGAAATCGACCAGATCAAAGGCAAAAAAATCACCGTAGTTCCGATCCTGCGTGCTGGTTTAGGCATGATGGACGGCGTGCTGGAAAACGTACCCAGCGCACGTATCAGCGTCGTGGGGATGTATCGCAACGAAGAAACGTTTGAACCGGTGCCTTATTTTCAAAAGCTGGTCTCCAATATTGATGAGCGCATGGCGCTGATCGTTGACCCGATGCTGGCAACCGGTGGTTCAGTGATTGCAACCATCGACCTGCTAAAAAATGCGGGCTGCAGCAGTATCAAGGTACTGGTACTGGTTGCAGCACCGGAAGGCATCGCGGCGCTTGAAAAGGCGCATCCGGACGTTGAGTTGTATACGGCTTCCATTGACCAGGGGCTTAATGAGCACGGGTACATTATTCCGGGCCTCGGCGATGCCGGTGACAAGCTCTTTGGTACCAAATAAATGAATAAATAAAAAAAGCCGACTTTGAGAGTCGGCTTTTTTTTGAGTATAACAACCCACACACAACAATTAGAGGTAAGACTATGACGCGCCGTGCTATCGGGGTGAGTGAAAGACCGCCGCTTTTACAGACAATCCCGCTTAGTTTACAGCACCTGTTTGCCATGTTTGGTGCAACCGTGCTGGTGCCTGTTCTGTTTCACATTAACCCGGCCACCGTGCTGCTGTTTAATGGCGTCGGTACTCTGCTGTACCTCTTTATTTGTAAAGGTAAAATCCCTGCTTACCTTGGATCAAGTTTCGCCTTTATCTCTCCGGTGCTTCTGCTGTTACCGCTGGGATACGAAGTCGCGCTCGGTGGGTTCATCATGTGCGGCGTGCTGTTTTGCCTCGTCTCTTTTATTGTTAAAAAAGCCGGTTCCGGCTGGCTGGACGTGATGTTCCCGCCAGCGGCTATGGGCGCGATTGTTGCCGTTATCGGTCTTGAACTGGCCGGTGTGGCAGCCAATATGGCCGGACTGTTACCGGCAGATGGGCAATCTGCAGATACTAAAACCGTTATTATCTCGCTGGTCACTCTCGGCGTAACCGTGTTTGGTTCGGTGTTATTTCGTGGATTTATGGCGATTATTCCGATCCTGATTGGCGTGCTGGTGGGTTATGCACTCTCCTTTGTGATGGGTATAGTTGATACCACGGCAATCGCTCAGGCGCACTGGTTCGCCCTGCCCACATTCTATACTCCGCGTTTTGAATGGTTTGCTATCTTCACCATCCTGCCTGCGGCACTGGTGGTCATTGCCGAACATGTTGGCCACCTGGTTGTGACCGCGAATATTGTCAAAAAAGATCTGATCCGCGATCCGGGACTGCATCGTTCAATGTTCGCTAATGGTTTGTCGACGATTATTTCCGGCTTCTTTGGCTCTACGCCAAATACCACTTACGGTGAGAATATTGGCGTGATGGCGATAACCCGCGTTTACAGCACCTGGGTTATTGGCGGCGCGGCAATCATTGCTATTTTACTTTCCTGCGTGGGTAAACTGGCTGCCGCAATCCAGATAATCCCGCTGCCGGTGATGGGGGGCGTCTCCTTACTGCTGTACGGCGTCATCGGTGCATCCGGTATTCGCGTACTGATTGAGTCAAAAGTGGACTACAGCAAAGCGCAAAACCTGATCCTGACCTCGGTTATTCTGATCATCGGTGTCAGCGGCGCGAAGGTGCATATTGGCGCTGCCGAATTAAAAGGCATGGCGCTGGCGACCATTGTAGGGGTGTTCCTGAGCTTAATCTTTAAGCTTATCAGCATACTGCGTCCCGAAGAAATTGTGCTGGATGCAGCGGATAAAGACGCATAACTCAGATGATCATATTACCGGGTGACGATCCACCCGGTTCTCAGCCTCAGGTTTTGTGATAAACTCATGGCGATTTTTGCAAGCCCAGACAGAGGTCCACCTGAACACACCGTCGCAGCTTTCACTGCCACTCTATCTTCCTGACGACGAAACCTTTGCCAGTTTCTGGCCGGGCGATAATCCCTCCTTGCTGGCCGCATTGCAAAATGTGCTGCGCCAGGATCACAGCGGCTATATCTATTTTTGGTCACGCGAAGGCGCGGGGCGCAGCCATTTATTGCATGCAGCCTGCGCTGAACTCTCGCAGCGTGGCGATGCAGTAGGCTATGTACCGCTGGATAAACGCACCTGGTTTGTGCCCGAGGTGCTGGAAGGGATGGAGCAACTCTCGCTGGTCTGTATTGATAATATCGAATGTATTGCCGGAGATGAGCAGTGGGAGATGGCGATTTTTAACCTGTATAATCGCATTCTGGAGTCTGGTAAAACGCGTCTGCTTATTACCGGCGATCGTCCTCCGCGTCAGCTTAATCTTGGTCTTGCCGATCTGGCCTCGCGTCTTGACTGGGGGCAGATCTACAAACTGCAGCCGTTGTCAGATGAGGATAAACTTCAGGCTCTGCAACTGCGTGCGCGTCAGCGCGGATTCGAAATGCCGGAAGACGTATGTCGTTTCCTGTTAAAACGGCTGGATCGTGAAATGCGCACGCTGTTTATGACCCTCGATCAGCTCGATCGCGCTTCAATCACCGCCCAGCGCAAGCTCACGATCCCTTTTGTAAAAGATATTCTGGGCCTGTAATCAGGCCCTGTGAACTAATGTGGTAGCTGGGATTCTGTCAGGCCCGTCATGTCCATGACCAGGGTGCGGTTAAGTCCTTTTTGCAGCATCACCTGGGCGATCCGCAGGGCTTCTTCATGCTTTCCTTCCTGCTTTCCTTCTTCAATGCCCTGCATCTTGCCTTCCTGATGCCCTTCGTAACGTCCGCGCTCGCGTCCTTTTTGTTCAAGGTATTCTGCAATCGTCATTAGCGTCTCCTTATGTTTTGCCGAACGGTGAGCCAGCTGGCGAATAAACGCACCCCTGAATGATTTCAGGGGCGACTCTACCACGAAAAAAACGGTCCGCAGCGTCAGGGGAAATGTTTTGCGAGACGCCCCGGAGTAAATATCAGCTTACGATTTCCAGCACCTGTTCCGGTGGCCTGCCTATACGAGCCTGGCCGTTTTTAACCACGACAGGGCGTTCAATAAGCGCCGGATTATCGACCATGGCCTGAATAAGCGTCTGCTGGCTAAGATGCATAGCGTTTAGATTAAGCGAACGATACAGCTCGTCTTTCTGACGCATAAGCTGGCGCGCATCGGTCATGCCCAGCATCTTTAGCAGGGCGTTAAGAGTTGCCGCATCGGGCGGCGTATCCAGATAAAGCACGACCTGCGGCTCAATACCGTTCGATTTCAAAAGGCTGAGGGTATCGCGGCTTTTAGAGCAGCGCGGATTGTGATAAATCGTTACCGGGTCGGACATGACTGTTCCTCACATTTTTTCATACGGACGGAAGCGCTGCTGGAGTGTTCGTAGCTGATCGATACGCGCATCGTAACGTGACTGCTCCTGACTACCGAGTTTAACCTGCGTGCTGGCACTGCTCAAAAGCGTAATGGCCTGATCGAGACGGCCCAGCAGCGCCTGACCTTCGGCCCGCGCGGCCAGCTCGCGATCCCGGTGACCGTTTGCCGCTTCTGCCTGTGCCAGTAAATCCCAGCCGTTAGGATCGTCTTTATAGGTAAAGGTATAGCGATTCAGGATCGTCACCGCCTCGCCGTTCTGACCGGACTGGGCATAGGCGTTCGCCAGGTTGAGCTGAAGTACCGGATTGGTACGGATCTCACGGGCATTTTTCAGGCGAGCAATGGCGTCGGCGTTTTTATGCTGACCTAAATCAATGTCGGTTGCCAGATCCAGGTACCAGGCATTATTCGGTTCCGCTTTTAGCAGGGGCTGAAGCGTCTGGCTGGCCTCCGCAAAGCGGCCAGCTTCCATCGCCTGTAGCGCCCGGCCATATTGTGCGGCATGCTGCTCACGAATATTACCTTTCGTCCAGCTGTCCAGCATATCGCTGGTGAGCTGATTGCGCCCGGAGTTGTACATGCCCAGAGTACGCACTTTCGCCATATAAAAGTCCGCGGATGACTGAACGACGACGACCGGCATCTGGTTGGCGCGGTTACGCGCGTCTGACAGACGGCTTTCCGGCAGGGGGTGGGTGAGTAAAATTTCCGGCGGACGCGAAGAGTAGCGAGCCTGATCCAGCAATTTCTCAAGGAAACCCGGCATCGCCTGCGGGTCAAATCCTGAGCGTTGTAGTACCTGAATACCGATGCGATCTGCTTCTTGTTCGTTTTGCTGGGTAAAGGTGATGATGCCCTGACGCGAGCCTGCCAGCGTTCCGGTTAGCGCCGCCATACCCGCCTGCGGACTGGCCATCGCCAGCAGGATAGAGCCTAATGTTCCTGCCCAGGTCAGCGGAGCATTATTCTTTTGATCTTCCATCGCGCGCGCCAGATGGCGCTGAGTAACGTGTGAAATTTCATGCGCCATGACCGAAGCCAGCTGACTTTCGTTATCGGCATAGCGAAATAACGCCGAATGCAGCACGACATTGCCGCCAAAAAAAGCGAAGGCGTTAATCTCGTCATTGTTAATCAGATAAAAGTGGAACGGGGTACGCACAGAATTCGCGTGTGCGACCAGCCGCATTCCCAGCGAATTAATATACTGGACCAGCAGCGGATCGTTAATTAACGGCGCGCTACCGCGAAGCTGGCGGACATAGTAATCCCCCATTTGCAGCTCCTGAGCAATAGAGAGCGTACTGCCTGCCGAGGTGCCCATATCCGGTAATGTATCGGCGGGATCTGCAAAGGCCGGGAGCGTCTGTCCCAGCGTCAGCGTGGCGATAAGGGTTGCCAACAGCGTTTTTTTCAACTGCCTGAACATAGCCTCGATCCTGTTATCTGAGTGTGCCAGTTTGACCGGCAATGTCGTGTAATGTTCCACTGCCTGATAAGTTGCGAGTGTAGCCGCCTGCGGTCATAAATAAAATGATCATTCCAGAAGGGAGCCTGTTTTCCCGAGAGTGTTTAAAAAGCGAAAGCTTTTTTGTGACAGTTAGATACAATTCGCAGTTATTGCGCTCGTCCTGTCCGCAGAGAAGGTTTTATGCTTGAAATGTTAATGCAGTGGTATCGTCGTCGCTTTAGCGATCCTGAGGCGATTGCGCTGCTGGTCATCCTGGTCGCAGGTTTTTGCATCCTGTTTTTCTTTAGTGGCCTGCTGGCTCCTTTACTGGTCGCTATCGTGCTGGCTTTTCTGCTGGAGTGGCCCACTGCCAGACTGCAGCGCATCGGCTGCTCACGTCGCTGGGCGGCGTCTATTGTGCTGGTGCTGTTTGTCGGCATTCTTTTACTGATGGCGCTGGTCGTTTTTCCGGTCGCCTGGCAGCAGGGCATTTATCTGATCCGCGATATGCCTGGAATGCTGAATAAACTTTCCGAATATGCCGCCAATTTGCCACGGCGTTATCCGGCATTAATGGATGCAGGCATTATTGATGCGATGGCAGAAAATATGCGTACCCGCATGTTGACGCTGGGCGATTCGGTGGTGAAATACTCTCTCGCCTCGCTGGTGGGGCTGCTTACCCTTGCCGTTTATCTGGTGCTGGTCCCGTTAATGGTCTTTTTCCTGGTCAAGGATAAGGAGCAGATGCTAAATGCCGTACGGCGCATATTGCCGCGTAATCGCGGGCTGGCAGGGCAGGTGTGGCAGGAGATGAACCAGCAGATCACTAATTATATCCGCGGCAAAGTGCTGGAAATGATTGTGGTCGGCATCGCCACCTGGATAGGCTTTATTCTCTTTGGTCTCAACTATTCGCTGCTGCTGGCGGTGCTGGTTGGATTCTCGGTCCTCATCCCCTATATCGGTGCATTCGTTGTCACTATTCCGGTCATCTGTGTGGCATTGTTTCAGTTTGGGCTGGGTACTGAGTTCTGGAGCTGCTTCGCCGTTTATCTGATTATTCAGGGTCTGGACGGTAACCTGCTGGTGCCGGTACTGTTCTCAGAGGCAGTTAATCTGCATCCCCTGGTCATTATTTTGTCAGTGGTGATCTTTGGCGGGCTGTGGGGATTCTGGGGCGTCTTCTTTGCCATTCCGCTGGCGACGTTAATTAAGGCCGTAGTCCATGCATGGCCGGACGGTCTGACGCTTGAGGAATAGGCAATACGGCCTGCGCGCAAGCGAGGCCGTACCAGGAGCTGTCAGGCGTTGGCTTTCACCCAGCCCAGGACAATATCGTGGTGATTACTGGTTTTGAAATCGTCAAAAACGTGCTCAATTTTACCGTCAGCGCCGATCAGGAAGCTAATGCGATGAATGCCGTCATAGGTTTTCCCCATGAAGGTTTTCTCGCCCCAGACGCCAAACTGTTCGCATACCTGGTGGTCTTCATCTGACAGTAGCGTAAAGTTCAGCACCTCTTTTTCGGCAAAACGCGACAGCTTTTCAGGTTTATCGGTGCTGATACCCAGTACGTCGACGCCCGCTTTTTTCAAATCATCCATGTTGTCACGTAAACCACATGCCTGTACGGTGCAGCCTGGCGTCATCGCTTTTGGATAAAAGTAAACCAGCACTCGCTGCCCCTGGAAGTCGGCCAAATTTACTTGTTCACCGTCTTGATCGGGCAAGCTAAATTTCGGTGCAATATCACCGGCCTTCAGTGGATTCATTCCTGTACTCCATTCTGTTCATCTTGCTGTGAATAATTGACGATGTTAATACTGCCTTGTGCATTCAATTCTGTACATAGCGCTCTAAACGCCTGCTCAAAAATTGAGGCATCCTGTGAGGCTGGACTGTGCGCGGTTATCTGGATAAATAACTGCGGGACGACATCTTCGCTGCCGGGCTGCGTGCGCGAGACCAGCTCAGCGATATTCATTTCATGAGTATAAAACAGGGTCGTGAAGCGCTCAATAAGATGGGGAGAATCCGCAACGTCTACCTGCACCCAGACCATTGACGGCATCGGTGGACGCAGATGGGCCGTGGTCCGCTTCATAACAATCAATAAATCCAGCTCGGCACCTTTCAGCGGCAGGGTCGATTCTATAAGCGTAATGGCGTTCCAGCTTCCGGCAAGCAGCATAATGAACGTAAATTCATCGCCAAGCATTGCCAGACGGCTGTCTTCAATATTGCAACCGCAGCTACTGACGTGACGCGTGATGGTATTGACGATTCCTGGGCGGTCAGCCCCCAGCGCAGTGATAACCAGATAGTGTTGTGATGAGGCTGTCAAACCTGTTCTTCCTGTCAGAGGGAGGATAATCCTTAGGAAAGCACAAAAAAAACCGTCATACAACAGGCTCAACGGTCTGAGTCTCTTGCTTTTATTGCAGTACCAAACGTACCATTAAGGTTCTTGTCAGCACAGAGGATGACCCATGTTCACGGGAAGTATTGTAGCGCTTGTCACACCGATGGATGAAAAAGGTAAGGTCTGTCGGTCTGACCTGAAAAAACTGGTTGATTATCACGTGGATAACGGAACGTCAGCCATCGTTTCGGTCGGCACCACCGGCGAGTCTGCTACGCTAAGCCATGATGAACATGGCGATGTCGTAATGATGACGCTGGAGCTTGCCGACGGACGCATCCCTGTGATTGCCGGAACGGGTGCTAATGCAACCGCAGAGGCGATTAGCCTGACCCAGCGATTTAACGATAGCGGCGTCGCCGGTTGCTTAACCGTCACGCCATATTACAATCGTCCTACTCAGGAAGGACTGTTTCAGCATTTCAAAGCGATTGCTGAGCATACTGACCTGCCGCAAATCCTGTATAATGTACCTTCTCGTACCGGATGCGATATGCTCCCTGAAACCGTAGGCCGACTGTCAAAAGTAAAAAATATTGTCGGTATTAAGGAAGCAACGGGGAACTTAAGTCGGGTTCATCAGATCAAAGAGCTGGTTTCAGATGACTTTGTTCTGTTAAGCGGCGATGACGCGACGGGGCTGGATTTTATACAGCTCGGCGGTCACGGCGTGATTTCAGTAACGACGAACGTTGCAGCCCGTGATATGGCTGAAATGTGCAAACTGGCGGCACAAGGGCAGTTTGCACAAGCTCGGGTGATTAACCAGCGTCTGATGTCGTTACACACTAAATTATTTGTCGAACCCAATCCTGTCCCGGTGAAATGGGCCTGTAAGGAATTGGGACTTGTAGCGACCGATACGATGCGCCTGCCGATGACGCCGATTACCGACCACGGTCGCGACGTCGTCAGAGCAGCGCTGAAGCATGCCGGATTGCTGTGAAGTTTAGGGAGATTTGATGGCTTACTCAGTACAGAAGTCGCGCCTGGCGAAGGTAGCGGGTGTTTCGCTTGTGATGCTTCTCGCCGCCTGTAATTCTGACTCACGCTATAAGCGTCAGGTCAGCGGCGATGAGTCTTACCTTGATGCAACACCTCTTGCCGAATTGCATGCGCCAGCAGGCTTAATTTTGCCTATTCAAAACGGTGACTATAACGTTCCTGTTACCAACGGCAGCGGCAATGTAGGCAAAGCGCTGGATATTCGTCCACCGGCTCAGCCGCTGGCGCTGGTTTCCGGCGCGCGTACCCAGTTTAACGGCGATACCTCTACGCTGTTAATCGAAAACGGCCGAAACAGTTCGCTGTGGCCGCAGGTGGTGAGCGTGATTCAGGCGCAGAACTACACGATTGATAAACGTGACGACGCCAGCCAGACTCTGACCACAGAATGGGTAAACTGGAACCGTCTGGATGAAGACGAACAGTATCGTGGCCGTTATCAAATCAGCGTGAAGACGCAGGGGTATCAGCAGGCGGTTGCCGTCAAGCTGGTTAACCTTGAGCAGGCGGGTAAACCGGTTGCCGATGTTTCGTCATTACAGCGCTACAGTGCGCAGATGCTAAACGTTATTTCTGCAGGCCTTGATAAGAACGCCACCGATGCGCAAAATGCAGCGCAAAGTCGCACCAGCGCAACGCTTGACGTTCAGAGCGCGGCGGATGATACCGGCTTACCGATGCTGGTCGTGCGTGGTCCGTTTAATACCGTCTGGCAGCATCTGCCCGCGGCACTGGAAAAAGCCGGCATGAAAGTGACCGACAGCACCCGTTCTGAAGGTAGCCTCGCGGTGACCTACAAGCCGCTGTCTGACAGCGAGTGGCAGGCGCTGGGCGCCCGCGATCCGGGTCTGGTCTCCGGTGACTACAAACTGCAGGTCGGGGATCTTGATAACCGCAGCAGCCTGCAGTTCATCGATCCAAAAGGACATACGTTAACCCAGTCGCAAAATGATGCGCTGGTCGCCGTATTCCAGGCAGCATTCAGTAAGTAATATCGAGGGCTGGAGCAATCCGGCCCTTTTTTCTGCTCGCTACGCAAACGTGTGCGTAGCCGGAAAAGTACAATTTTAAACGTTAAATCATAGCTGGAGTAATAAAGATGCAAAAGCAAGCTGAGTTGTATCGTGGTAAAGCGAAAACCGTCTACAGTACGGAAAACCCGGATCTGTTGGTGCTCGAATTCCGCAATGATACGTCAGCAGGGGACGGCGCGAAGATTGAACAGTTCGATCGTAAAGGCATGGTGAATAATAAATTTAATCATTTCATTATGAGCAAACTGCAGGACGCGGGTATCCCTACTCAAATGGAAGCCCTGCTTTCGGATACCGAATGTCTGGTAAAAAAACTCGATATGGTGCCGGTAGAATGCGTAGTACGTAACCGCGCGGCCGGATCGCTGGTTAAACGCCTGGGTATTGAAGAAGGTATTGAGTTAACGCCGCCGTTATTCGATCTGTTTTTGAAAAACGATGCCATGCACGACCCGATGATCAATGACTCTTATTGCGAAACCTTTGGCTGGGTTAACAAAGAGAATCTGGCGCGGATGAAAGAGCTCACTTACAAAGCCAATGACGTGCTGAAAAAACTGTTTGATGATGCCGGATTGATCCTTGTCGACTTCAAACTGGAGTTTGGTCTGTACAAAGGCGAAGTCGTGCTGGGCGATGAGTTCTCACCGGACGGCAGCCGTCTGTGGGACAAAGAAACGCTGGATAAAATGGATAAAGACCGTTTCCGCCAGAGCCTCGGTGGGGTTGTTGAAGCCTATGAAGCCGTTGCTCATCGCCTTGGTGTGAAGCTGGATTAATCTGTATTATGCCGTTTCGCCAGAGGACAGCCCGGTCCTCTGGTTTTTTGCCTCTGCTTTCAGTGGTAATCCTGCGTTATACCGCCTACGATCATAATTAACATCAATAATTAAATAATAGAGGTCGTTATGCGCTGGCAAGGGCGTCGGGAAAGTGACAACGTAGAGGACAGACGAAACGACGCGAGATCGCCAATGGGCGGTGGCGGTCGGGGATTTCGTCTTCCTGCAGGAAAAGGCGGGATCGTGATCCTGCTGGTGGTCGTAGTGGCAGGGTATTATGGCGTCGATCTTACCGGTCTGTTGACCGGGCAGCCTGCGACCCAGCAAACTACGCAGCGTTCTGTCAGTCCCCAGGATGAGGAGTCGGCGAAATTTACCAAAGTGATCCTGGCGACGACTGAAGATACCTGGGCCAAACTGTTTAAAGATATGGGCCGCCAGTACCAGCCGCCGCGGCTGGTGATGTACCGGGGCTATACCGGCACCGGATGTGGAACCGGACAGTCGGTTATGGGACCGTTTTACTGCCCGGCAGACACCACGGTGTACGTCGATCTCTCCTTCTATGATGATATGAAAAATAAGCTTGGCGCAGGCGGTGATTTCGCTCAGGGCTACGTAATTGCCCATGAAGTGGGTCACCACGTACAAAAACTGTTAGGCATTGAAGGTAAAGTTCGTCAGCAGCAGCAAAACGCGTCGGAAAAAGAGGTTAACCAGCTCTCCGTGCGCATGGAGCTTCAGGCCGACTGTTTTGCCGGCGTCTGGGGCAATGATATGCAGAAGCAGGGCGTGCTGGAGACCGGTGACGTCCAGGAGGCGCTCAACGCTGCCGAAGCGATTGGTGATGATCGGCTTCAGCAGCAGAGTCAGGGGCGCGTAGTACCGGATAGCTTTACCCACGGCACGTCCGAGCAGCGTTACAGCTGGTTTAAACGCGGCTTTGACAGCGGCGATCCGGCGCAGTGTAATACGTTCGGTAAATCACTCTAACCGGATGACCTGAGGGCAGTCATGGACGAAATAGGCGCGCTAACGGCGACAATGGAGCGGGAAGGCATTCGCCGTTTGCTGGTGATAAGCGGCGAGCCAACGTGGAGCCTGATGCAGGCCACCACGCTGCGCGCGACGCTGCCTGGCGACTGGCTGACCGTCAGTACACAGGATTCACCCGTCCCGCATTGTCGGCCCGACGCGCTGGTAACCCTGCTGGGCCGCGAGTTCCATCATGCTATTTTCGATGCGCGCTATGGCTTTGACGTCGCGGCCTTTGCCGCGCTCGGCGGAACATTACGCGCCGGCAGCTGGCTACTGCTTCTCGTCCCGCCGCTGGCAGACTGGCCTGACCGGCCTGATGATGATTCAGTACGCTGGAGCGACAGGCCTGACCCCATTCCCACCCCGCATTTCGTTGAGCATTTCTGCGAGGTGATCCAGCATCCTTTACGTGCGCTTGTCTGGCAGCAGGGGCAACCGCTTACTATTCCCGCTTATCCGGCAAAACCAGCCTGGCATCCTGCCTGCGGCGCTCCCGAAGCGGAACAGGTCAGGGTGCTGACCCGGCTGGTTAATTTACAGAATGGCGTTGCCGTGCTGACCGCTGAGCGCGGACGCGGAAAATCGGCGCTGGCCGGGATGCTGATTCGCAAGATCAGCGGTACGGCAATCGTCACCGCACCGGCAAAATCAGCAACGGATGTGCTGGCTGCGTTTGCCGGCGATAAGTTTCAGTTTATGGCCCCGGATGCGCTCCTGGCATCGGACAAAACCGCTGACTGGCTGATTGTCGATGAGGCAGCAGCGATCCCGGGGCCGCTGTTACAGCAGCTTAGCGCCCGTTTTCCCTGTGTGCTGCTGACCACTACCGTACAGGGATACGAAGGTACCGGACGCGGCTTTTTACTCAAATTTTGCGCCCGTTTTGCCCGGCTTCACACCTTTACCCTTGAGCAGCCGCTGCGCTGGGCGCGCGATTGCCCGCTGGAAGCCGCCATTAGCGCGGCGCTGCTGTTTAATGATGATACCTTTTCCCGTCGTCCTCAGGGAGCATTGCACATAACGGCCGTAGAGCAGCAGGCGTGGCATGACAAGCCCTCGCTACCTGCTGCGCTGTATCAGCTGCTCTCTGGCGCGCACTACAGGACCTCACCGCTGGATCTGCGACGGATGATGGATGCGCCAGGCCAGCATTTTATCGCGGCACAAAGCGATACGTCGCCCGCCGCCGCCTTATGGCTGGTTGAGGAGGGGAAGTTAAGCGCCGGTTTAAGCCAGGCGGTATGGGCCGGTTTTCGTCGTCCGCGCGGTAATCTGGTGGCGCAATCGCTGGCGGCACACGGCGGCAGTCGTTTTGCCGCCACTCTCAGCGCAATGCGTATTACCCGTATCGCCGTACATCCACTGCGCCAGCGGGAGGGTATCGGGCACAGGCTGGTTGAACACGCCTGTCACGCTGCGCGGGGCTGCGACTATCTGTCGGTAAGCTTTGGCTATACCCCGGAACTGTGGCGTTTCTGGCAGCGTTGTGGGTTTATCCTTGTGCGCATCGGCACACAGCGTGAAGCCAGCAGCGGCTGCTATACCGCCATGGCTATCCGGCCTTTTAGCGAACGCGGAGAAACCCTGGCGGCAGAAGAACATCAGCGTTTACGCCGCAATCTGCACTGGCTGGCTCCGTGGCTGGATGAAACCTTTCCGCTGATGCCTGTTGATGACGCTATGCTTAATGATGATGACTGGTGGACGCTGGCAGGATTTGCATTTGCCCATCGGCCTCTGCTGGCCTCGGTTGGCAGCCTGAATCGCCTGCTGTTGAACATTCCCCTCCCGCTACCCGCATTACGTGGCGGAGTCAGCCGGTGCAACGAGGCTATTCTTTGTCGCGAGCTGGGTCTGAACGGGCGTAAAGCGCTGCTTAACCGGATGCGTCAGGAGGCTGCCTGCGCGCTGAATTTTCTCGACGCCGGACGAAGCGAAATAGTGCGCCAGCATGTGGAGCAACTGCAATTTTTTTAACCGACTCATTCAGCTAAATGGCATGGTCATTACCCTCCGGCGGCGTAAACTGTTGATCAGAACACAGGAGACAGCCATGAAACACGATCATTTTATTGTCCAAAGCCCCACCCAACCGGCGCAACAATTACTGCTGTTGTTTCATGGTGTCGGAGATAATCCGGTTTCAATGGGACAACCTGGCAGCTGGTTTGCGCCGCTGTTTCCCAATGCGTTGATTGTCAGCATTGGCGGGGCGGAACCCTGCGGCCCGGCGCCAGGACGTCAGTGGTTCTCCGTCGAGGGCATAACGGAGGCGAATCGTCAGGCGCGCGTCGATGCCATCATGCCGACCTTTATCGAAACGGTACGCTACTGGCAAAAACAGAGTGCGGTTAGTCCGCTGGCGACAGCGCTGATTGGATTTTCACAGGGCGCGATTATGTCGCTGGAGGCGCTTAAAGTGGAGCCTGATCTCGCCTCACGCGTGATAGCTTTTAATGGACGGTATGCAACGCTGCCGGAAAAGGCAACTACCGCCACTTCTGTGCATCTAATTCACGGCGGTGACGATCCGGTTATCGATCTGGCCTGGGCGGTTGCCGGGCAGGAGGCGCTTATTCAGGCCGGGGGCGATGTGACGTTAGATATTGTTGACGGTCTGGAACATGCCATTGACGATCGCAGTATGCAATTTGCCCTTGATCATCTGCGTTATACCGTGCCGAAGCGCTATTTTGATGAAGCGTTGAGCGGCGGTAAGCCAAATGATGACGGTATTGTAGAACTATTGTGAAAACAAAAAACGGCGGAAAAGCGCTTTCTTCTCCGCCGTTGTTTTACTGTTTTTTCGGCCAGTCGTCATCATCGTCCCACTTATCGTTGAAATCACGATGCGGGGGCAGTTCCGGCTTGTTGGCAAGAAATTTTTTATGATCGACGCGCTTCAGATCTTTAATCACGTTCAGCAGTACGCCTACCAGAAAAACCAGTACCAGAATCCACCAGTATTTTGTTAGCCATTCCATGTGCGAATCCTCTTAGTTGTACGACGCGTCAGGCGACGAGTTGTTCCATAACACGCTGATACATGCGGGCAAGCAGTTGTAAATCGGCGGCGTTGACGCATTCATTTATTTTATGAATGGTCGCATTTACCGGTCCCAGCTCAACTACCTGCGCACCCATACGCGCAATAAAGCGCCCGTCGGATGTGCCGCCTGTCGTCAGCAATTGCGGTTTAATTTCATTATAGTGCTCAATTGCATTTACCACCGCCTGGATCAGTTTCCCGCGTCCGGTGAGGAACGGCTGGCCGGAAAGCCACCAGTCCAGGGTGTAACGCAGCTGGTGTTTCTCCAGCAAAGCGATGACATGGGCTTTGATTTGCTCATCTGTTAGCTCAGTACTGAAACGGAAATTAAACTGAACGAACAGATCGCCCGGGATCACATTATTACTGCCGGTTCCCGCCTGAATATTGGCAATTTGCATACTGGTCGGCGGGAAGTAGTCATTACCCCGATCCCATTCGATGGCCACCAGTTCATTCAGCATTGGCGCAGCCCGGTGAACCGGATTATCTGCCAGGTGCGGATAGGCGACGTGCCCCTGAACGCCGTGGATAGTCAGGTTGCAGGTTAAGGAGCCGCGACGACCATTTTTCACCACGTCACCCACAACTTCGGTACTGGACGGTTCGCCGACCAGGCAATAATCCAGCCGTTCATGGCGGGCCATTAGCGTCTCGACCACTTTAACCGTGCCATTTTTGGCGCTGGCTTCTTCATCAGAGGTGATGAGAAATGCCAGCCGACCCCGATGACGCGGGTACTGGGCGACAAAGCGTTCGGCGGCAACAACCATCGCCGCCAGCGAGCCTTTCATATCGGCTGCGCCTCGTCCGAACAACATGCCATCACGAATGGTTGGTTCAAATGGTGGATTGATCCAGCGATCGGCATCGCCTGGCGGAACGACGTCGGTATGGCCGGCAAACGCCAGCGTTTCGCCCTGTCCACGCCAGGCCCAGAAATTCCGGGTATCGTCCACATCCATATGCTCAATGGTAAAACCAATCGCACGCAGGCGTTCAATCATTAGCGCCTGGCATCCCGCATCGTCGGGACTCAGGGAAGGGCGGCGGATAAGCTGCTGTGCCAGCTCAATGACCGGGCAAGACATACACTACACCTCGTCAAAATAGGTCTGGTAACCTGAATCGTTAAAACCAAGCAGCATAGGCTTACCCGGCGTCCAGAGCAATGGGCGTTTGATAATTGCAGGCATTTCCAGCATCAGGGCGGCGGCTGAATCGGCATCTTTTACTGCCGATTTTTGGGCGTCATCCAGTTTTCGCCATGTGGTCCCGCGGGTATTCAGCAGCGCTTCCCAGCCAAGCTCACTGATAAACGACAGCAATAAACGCTTATCCAGACCGTCGACGCGGTAATCATGAAATCGATACGATTGACCATGCGCATCGAGCCAGCGGCAGGATTTTTTAATGGTGTCGCAGTTTTTAATACCGTATATGACCGTCATATTTAATCCTTTTGTATTAAAATGCACTTCTTGTTCAACTATTTTGAAGGTAATCTATTTATTCAGTATTGTAGCATAAATAAGCAGCTATTATTTAAGTCTATATAAATGGCATATCAGATACTTCAATTTATCTTCTCTCAGGATAAACGCTGGTTAGCCCAGAGATAAAGTTGGACCATAGTATTTAAGAATAAATAACCCGGGTCACTATCAGGTTTCTTATTCCAGTTACGCTTTTCAGATGAGGTAGCATATTTTTGTCATACATAGTTTTCTTTGTAACCACATACCGTAACCATGCTAACAATAACCGTGTAAATAATTAACAGGTTAATGCCCTCTATTATCTGGCAGATGCAGCAATGGCGCGGCATCTAACCCTATACCTGACTGACGATAAACAAAGACATAAATTTCATCTGTTTGTATAAATGTTGCTAAATATTGCCGTAGGTCACATAAAAACGTCTGAATAATGCCCATATTATGGTTAACCCGCCAGACATTCTCCAGGCTGGTTGAATCAGGGCAGCGGCATAAATTTCTTCACGGACAAATAAGAATTTTGTAATATAGCGATAATAATAAAGAGAGGTATATATGATTGAACATGAACTGGGGAACTGGAAAGATTTCATTGAAGGCATGTTGCGCAAGTAGCCGCCAGCATAACGACCTTACTCAGCACCATGCAGTAAAAAGCGACCGATAAGGTCGCTTTTTTCATTCATTTCTGTTGAACATCTTACTCCGGGCGAGCTTTCAGTGGAAAGCGACGGCGGACGAGAACAAAAAACAGCGGGACGAAGAAAATCGCCAGTATTGTCGCTGAGATCATTCCGCCGATCACCCCTGTGCCGACCGCGTGCTGGCTGCCCGAGCCTGCACCGGTGCTGGTCGCCATCGGCAACACACCAAAAATGAAGGCCAGAGAGGTCATCAGGATTGGACGCAGGCGCTGACGGCAGGCATTCAGCGTTGCTTTAACTAAATCCTCCCCCTTCTGGTTCATCTCATTGGCGAACTCAACGATCAGGATGGCGTTCTTGGCGGAGAGTCCGATAACGGTGAGCAGCCCGACCTGGAAGTAAACATCGTTTTCCAGTCCGCGCATCCAGGTGGCGAGCAGGGCACCCAGAATGCCGAGTGGCACCACCAGAATAACCGAGAAGGGTACTGACCAGCTCTCATACAGCGCCGCGAGGCACAAGAAGATCACCAGTACGGTGAGGGCATACAGGGCCGGGGCCTGCGCGCCAGAAAGCCTTTCCTGATACGACATTGCGGTCCACTCCAGCCCAAAACCGCCCGGTAACTGACGAACCAGTTTTTCCATGGTATCCATTGCGCTGCCGGTACTGATCCCCGGAGCCGCTTCACCGACAATCTCCAGAGCTGAATAGCCGTTATAGCGTTCAAGACGCGGCGAGCCGGTTTCCCAACGTGAGGTGGCAAAAGCTGAAAACGGCACCATATTGCCGTCTTTGTTACGGACGTACCACAGGTTAATATCATCCGGCAGCATACGGTATTTCGCCGCGGCCTGAACGTAGACCTTTTTTACGCGTCCGCGATCCATAAAATCGTTCACATAGCTGGAGCCCCAGGCAGTTTGCAGCGTGTCATTAATATCGTCAATATCGACACCCAGTGCCTGGGCTTTGCGCTGGTCAATATCAATCTGCAACTGCGGACTGTCGTCGAGACCATTGTGACGTACGCGGGTCAGTGACGTCTCTTTGCCTGCCATTTCCAGTAATCGGTCGCGCGCGGCCATCAAGGCGTCGTGTCCTCCGCCGGCATGATCCTGTAGCTCCATATCAAACCCGGCAGAGCTGCCAAGGCCGCTAATTGACGGCGGACTGGTCGCAAACACCCGGGCTTCATTGATGTGGCGGAAGTCCTGCGTGGCACGTTCAATAATGGCGGACGCCGAGCCGGTGCGCATATCGCGGTCATCCCAGTCCTTCAGGCGCACGAACATACGCGCCACATTCTGACCGTTTCCGCCGGGGCCGGAACCGATGGTGGCAAAAATAGAGGTGACGTTATCTTTCTCCTGACTAAAGAAATAGTCCTCCACTTTTTGCACGACTTTCAGCGTCTGCTGCTGAGTTGAGCCGCTGGGAAGCTGTATCGATGTGGTAAACATCCCGCGATCTTCCTGCGGCAAAAATGAGGAGGGCAGGCGCAGGAATAAGAACACCACGCCGCCGAGCAAAAGCACGTACAGTAGGATCCACCTCAGGCTGCGATGGAGAATTTTTGCCACACCGTTTTCATAGCGCTGCGCGCTGCGGTTGAATGTACGGTTAAACCAGCCAAAAAAGCCGCGCTGCCCGTGCTGCTCGCCTTTATGCAGCGGCTTGAGCAACGTACAGCACAGCGCCGGCGTCAGGATCATCGCCACCAGCACCGAGAGCACCATGGCAGAGACAATCGTAATGGAAAACTGACGATAAATTGCGCCCGTCGTACCACCAAAGAACGCCATCGGCACAAATACGGCGGAGAGCACCATGGTAATCCCGACCAGCGCGCTCTGAATTTGTCCCATCGATTTACGCGTGGCCTGGCGAGGAGAAAGCCCTTCTTCACTCATGATGCGTTCAACGTTTTCGACCACCACGATGGCATCATCCACCAGCAGGCCGATAGCCAGTACCATCGCAAACATGGTCAATGTGTTGATACTGTAGCCAAAGGCGTACAGCACGGCGAATGTTCCCATCAACACGACTGGAACTGCAATCGTCGGAATTAAAGTGGCGCGGAAATTCTGTAAAAAGAGGTACATTACCAGGAAGACCAGCAAAATGGCTTCCAGCAGCGTTTTTACCACATCGGTAATAGAGGCTTTTACGAAAGAGGTCGTTTCGTAGGCAACTTTATATTCGAGACCGTGGGGAAAGTAAGCTGACAGCTCGTCCAGCCGCTTGAGCACCAGATTGGCGGTTGCCATCTCATTTGCCCCGGAAGCGAGCTTAACCCCGAGGCCAGAAGCCTGCTGGCGATTGTAGCGGCTGAGATAATCATATTTCTCAGCGCCCAGCTCTATGCTCGCCACATCTCCCAGCGTCACATCTGAACCATCCTGATTCACCCGCAGCGTAATATCGCGAAACTGCTGCGGTGTTTGTAGTAGCGACTGGGAATTAATGGTCGCGTTCAGCGCCTGTTTATCTACCGACGGCGTACCACCCAGTTGCCCTACAGCGATTTGCGCATTCTGTGATTCAATAGCGTCCGTGACATCCTTTGCCGTCAGTTGAAAACTGTTAAGTTTGGCCGGATCGAGCCAGATCCGCATTGAGTACTGAGAGCCATACGCGTCGATATCGCCAACGCCATTAATACGGCTCAGCGGCTCCTGAATATTACTCGCCACATAATCGGCGATATCCTGCTTATCCATACTGCCGTCGGTTGAGACAAACGCGATGGTCAGAATATTGGTGTCGCCGGTTTTACGCACGGTAACGCCCTGATTTTGTACCGCCTGCGGCAGTTTTCGCATTGCCGACTGGAGCTGATTTTGCACCTGCTGCACGGCTTCATCAGGATTGGTTCCGGCAATAAAGCTTAAGGTGACGGTTGCCTGACCCGTCGCACTGCTTTGCGACGACATGTACATTAAATTATCGAGGCCTGTCATATTTTGCTCGATAACCTGGGTCACCGTATTCTCAAGAGTTTGTGCAGATGCACCAGGATAATTCGCTGCAATACGCACGTTGGGCGGTGCGAGATCGGGGTATTGCTCAACAGGTAGTGAAAAAATTGCCAGGGTCCCCATCAGGCACAGCATAATAGCCAGCACCCAGGCAAAAATGGGGCGATCGATAAAGAAATTCGCCATTGAATTAAGACCTCATTTTGCTCATTTTTTGTTATGACATTGCGTGTATCACTGTAGCGGCAAGGCCGGGCATAATCGTGGAGAAATTAAGGAGATAATGTAAATTATCATGCCGCTTTTGCGCCTGCTTATACAGTCATTTACCGTGAATTTTACTCTCCATTACACGCGGCGACTGAAACGTAAATTCAAATGACGCTGAATAAGTTGATCTACTACAGGTTCACGTAAGGTAGTGTAATTTTTAGGGAAAATGTCCATTGCCCGGTCTGCTGACATCGGTTAAGAAAATACCCATATAGAAATTAAGCTTTATTCCGCAATAAGAGAAACCCGCCATGAATCGTTTTATTATGGCTGATAGTCAAAAATGTATTGCCTGCCATGCCTGTGAAGTGGCCTGCGTGATGGCACATAATGATGAGCAGCACGTCGTTGAGAAAGCCTGGTTCAGGCCGCGCATTACCGTTATACAGCAGGGTCAACAGCGTAGCGCCGTGACCTGTCACCATTGTGAAGATGCGCCCTGCGCCCGCAGCTGTCCGAATGGCGCGATCCAGATAGCGGATAGCGCCGTGCAGATCAATGAACAAAAATGTATTGGATGCAAATCCTGCGTTGTCGCCTGTCCGTTTGGCCCCCTGCAAATGGTGATGACGCCCGCCGCAGGAGGACATGTCCGCGCGACCGCCCAAAAATGTGATTTGTGTACCTCGCGTGACGCGGGGCCGGCCTGCGTCCAGAACTGTCCGGCAGATGCACTACAGCTAATGACGCCGGAGCGCCTCTCTGGTCTGGCGAAAGCGCGGCGGCTGGATGCGGCCCGTCGCGAGGCACAAAACGGCTATACCGGTGGCGAGTCGCACGATGTGGCCCGGCGCAGTAAGCGCGCGCAAATGGCTGCCACGCCGCCGCGCGGTGAGCCGGACAAGCTGGACATCAACGCGCGCAAAATCGGTTTCGCCGAGATTTACCTGCCGTTCACGCCTGACCAGGCGCAGGATGAAGCGGCACGCTGTCTGACCTGCGGCGAGCACAGCGTCTGTGAGTGGACCTGCCCGCTGCATAACGCTATTCCGCAGTGGATCGAGCGCGTAAAACAGGGCGATATCGCGGCGGCAGTTGAACTCTCGCATCAGACAAACTGTCTGCCAGAGATCACTGGCCGGGTCTGTCCCCAGGACCGGCTGTGCGAGGGGGCCTGTACTGTGCGCGATCCGTATGGCGCAGTCACTATTGGTAACATTGAGCGCTATATTTCCGATCGGGCGCTGGCCGGGGGCTGGCGGCCGGATTTAAGTCATGTTATTACCACCAACAAGCGTGTGGCGATTATCGGCGCTGGCCCTGCCGGGCTGGCCTGTGCCGACGTGCTGGTTCGCCAGGGGGTACAGCCCGTCGTTTTCGATCTGCATCCAGAAATTGGCGGCCTGCTGACGTTTGGCATTCCGGCATTCAAACTGGATAAATCACTTCTTGCCCGCCGTCGGGAAATATTTACCGCCATGGGTGTGCGCTTCGAGCTTAATTGTGAAATCGGTAACGATATTTCGCTGGCCACGCTGCTAAATGACTATGATGCCGTTTTTGTCGGTGTCGGAACCTACCGCGCCATGAAGGCCAACCTGGCGAATGAAAATGCGCCGGGGGTTTATGACGCGCTGCCGTTTTTAATTGCCAATACCAAAAACGTGATGGGTCTGGAAATGACGCCGCAGGCTCCGTGGATCAATACCGCCGGGCAAAACGTCGTGGTGCTGGGCGGCGGAGATACCGCGATGGACTGCGTGCGTACCGCGCTGCGGCACGGTGCAGGCAAAGTCACCTGTGCTTATCGCCGTGATGAAGCTAATATGCCCGGCTCAAAGAAAGAGGTTAAAAACGCACGGGAAGAGGGGGCTGAGTTTGAATTTAACGTCCAGCCCGTCGCCATCGAAGTCAATGAGCAAGGGCATGTCAGCGCTATTCGCTTTTTGCGCACGCAGCCAGGTGAACCTGATGAGCAGGGGCGTCGTCGTCCAGAACCGGTGCCGGGCAGCGAATTTAGTATGCCGGCTGATGCCGTGATTATGGCATTTGGTTTTCATCCGCACCGGATGCCGTGGCTGGAGGCAATGGGCGTTCAGATGGATACCTGGGGACGGATTGTCGCCAGCGTCGACAGTCACTATCGCTATCAGACCACCAACCCGAAAATCTTCGCCGGTGGTGATGCGGTAAGGGGAGCCGATCTGGTGGTTACCGCCATGGCGGAAGGGCGTCATGCCGCACAGGGTATTCTCAACTGGCTAAAAATCAGTACCGTTAGTCTACTACATTGAGGACAGAACAGGCTCTGCGGCGTAAGATGGCCGTTCCTTCTGACATCGCGGAGCCTGTATGTCGTTCAAGATTGACCTGATAAAAGATAAAATCCTCTCAGAGAACTACTTCGTTCTGCGCAATATTACCTATGATTTAACGCGTAAAAATGGTGAAGTCATTCGGCATAAACGTGAAGTTTACGATCGGGGAAATGGCGCAACTATCCTGCTTTATAACCGTGATAAAAACACGGTTGTGGTGATCCGCCAGTTCCGCGTGGCGACGTGGGTTAATGGTAATGAAGACGGGCGATTAATTGAAGCCTGCGCCGGCCTGCTGGACGACGACGAGCCGGAAGCCTGCATCCGTAAAGAAGCCATTGAAGAGACGGGCTATCGGGTGGGCGAGGTGCGTAAAGTGTTCGAACTGTATATGTCGCCCGGCGGCGTAACCGAAATTGTTCACTTTTTTATCGCTGAATACGACGATTCGCTGCGCGCAACGGCTGGCGGCGGCGTAGAAGATGAAGATATTGAGGTTCTGGAAATTCCGTTTAGCTGTGCACTGGAAATGGTCGCCAGCGGCGAAATCCGCGACGGTAAGACGGTGATCCTGTTGCAGTACTTGCAGTCATCCGGCCTTATGGCCTGATTAACGGCCGGGCAACTTCATCGGAGTAATCCGATAATTCTGATTGAGTGACCCGGTTTAGCCAGTAGAGTACGCCCTGTGTAAAATGACTCTATTCTGCCGGGGCTGTACTGTTGATGTATTTTCGCGTTTTGCTAATTGGGTTGATCGGCACTCTTTCAGCCTCCGCTGCATGGGCTGTACCCGCGCAACAGGCGTTTAGCGACTGGCAGGTCACCTGCAATAACCAAAATTTTTGCGTGGCGCGGAATATCGGTCAGCATTACGGTCTGGTAATGACGTTAAGCCGCAGCGCCGGTGCGCACACCGATGCCAGCCTGCGCATCGAGCTTGGCGGCCTCAACGCGCCATTGCCCAAATCTCCTGCCATTTCCCCACGTCTGATTTTTGAAGGGCAACCCCTGAAATTCACCTCGCCGCGCTGGCGCAGCGATCCGCTACGCGTTATGACCACCGACGGTGCCGCCGTCAGCGCTTTTCTGGCGCAGATTCAGGACGGGCAGGAAATAACCTTAAGCGGCGGACAGCAGGTCATCTCTCTGAAGGGGCTAAAAGCAGCGCTGCTCTTTATTGACGATCGGCAAAAGCGGGTCGGCAGCCAGACCGCGTGGATTGGCAAAGGCAATAATCCTCCGCTACGTGTTCCTCCGGCTCCGGCGCTGAAAAAAGTAGTTGCCGTGAATCCAACGCCCACGCCACTGAGTCATGAAGAGCGCACGGCGCTGATGGATTACGGTAACTGGAAGATAAGTAATATTCAGTGCTCGCTGGATCCCGGCCGTCGCGAAGTGCGCATCTGGGCACTCACTGATAATAAGGCGCTGCTGGCAATAAGCTGCGAAGCCGGGGCTTACAATACGGTTGATCTGGCGTGGCTGGTCTCACGACGCAAGCCCTTTACTTCATCTCAGATCCACTTACGATTACCGTTTACGCCGGGAAGCGGCGAAATGGACATGGAACTGATGAACGCCGGATTTGATGAAAAGACGCGTGAATTGACGACTCTGGCGAAGGGGCGGGGAATGGCGGATTGCGGTATTCAGACGCGCTGGCGTTTTGATGGCCAGCGCTTTAGTCTGGTGCGGTATGCAGAGGAGCCAAACTGCGATAACTGGCAGGGGCCAGATGCCTGGCCCACGTTATGGATCACCCGTTAAGCACTTTCTTCGCTTTTTCGACGATGTTTTCCACGGTAAACCCGAAGTACGGGAACAGTTTTTCTGCTGGCGCAGATTCACCATAGCCCGTCATCCCGACGATCGCGCCTTTCAGACCCACATATTTATACCAATAGTCGGCAATCCCGGCTTCCACCGCTACACGTCTGGCGACATCCGACGGTAATACCGATTCACGATATTCATCATCCTGACTGTCAAAGGTATCGGTTGACGGCAGAGAAACAACGCGAACGGCAACGCCTTCAGCACGCAGTTTTTCTGCGGCCAGTACCGTGATCTCCAGCTCTGAACCGGTGGCGATCAGGATAATATCTGGCTTGCCGCCGGCATCTTTCAGCACGTAACCGCCGCGTGCAATATTGGCCACCTGCTCAGGTGTCCGCTCCATTTGCGCCAGATTCTGTCGCGAGAGGATCAGCGCCGTCGGCCCGTGATGGCGTTCGATAGCGGCTTTCCACGCTACAGCAGTTTCAACCTGATCGCACGGACGCCAGGTGCTGAAATTTGGCGTCAAACGCAGACTGGCAAGTTGCTCCACCGCCTGGTGGGTCGGGCCATCTTCACCCAGGCCAATGGAGTCATGGGTATACACCATAATCTGTCGCGCCTTCATCAGCGCCGCCATACGTGCCGCATTACGCGCATATTCAACGAACATCAGGAAGGTGGCGGTATACGGAATAAAGCCGCCGTGATGCGCGATACCGTTGGCAATTGCCGTCATACCGAATTCGCGCACGCCATAGTGAATGTAGTTTCCGGCCACATCTTCTTTAATGGATACGGAGTCTTTCCAGATAGTCAGGTTGCTTGGTGCCAGATCTGCCGAACCGCCCAGCAGTTCTGGCAGGTCGGGACCGTAGACGTTAAGCGTATTTTGGGACGCTTTACGACTGGCAATCTTCGCAGGCTCTGCCTGTAATTTGTTAATGTAATTTTCAACGGTTTGCTGCCAGTCTTCCGGCATTCCGCCGCTCATACGACGCGTAAATTCGGCTGCCAGATCCGGGTGCGCTTTCTGGTAAGCCGCCATTTTTTCTTTCCATGATTGCTGGCCTTTCTCGCCGCGCTCGCGGGCATCCCACGCCCGGTAAACCTCTTTAGGGATCTCAAATGGCGGATGATTCCAGCCAAGCTGCTTACGTGCCAGCGCGACTTCTTCTTCGCCCAGCGCCGAGCCGTGGGACTCTTCTTTACCGGCTTTATTCGGCGAGCCAAAGCCAATAATCGTGCGGCAGATAATCAGAGAGGGCTTGTCGGTAACGCTCTGCGCTTCCTGAATCGCTTTCTTAATGGCTTCAGGATCGTGGCCGTCAATCTCATGCACCACGTGCCAGTGATAGGCCTCGAAGCGTTTTGCGGTGTCATCGGTAAACCAGCCTTCAGTTTCACCATCAATGGAGATGCCGTTATGATCGTAGAAGCCAATCAGCTTACCGAGTCCGAGGGTCCCTGCCAGAGAGCAGACCTCATGCGAAATGCCTTCCATCAAACACCCGTCGCCCATGAAAACATAGGTGTGGTGATCGACAATCTCGTGATCCGGCTGGTTAAACTGCGCGGCCAGCGTGCGTTCAGCAATGGCCAGGCCGACGGCGTTTGCCAGACCCTGGCCCAGCGGGCCGGTCGTGGTTTCAATGCCCGGCGTATAGCCGATTTCCGGATGCCCTGGCGTTTTCGAATGAAGCTGACGAAAGTTTTTCAACTCTTCAATCGGCAGATCATAGCCGCTGAGGTGCAGCAAACTGTACAGCAGCATTGAGGCGTGGCCGTTGGAGAGAATAAAACGGTCACGATCGTACCAGGTAGGATCGGTCGGATTGTGTTTCAGGAAATCATTCCACAGGACTTCAGCGATATCCGCCATGCCCATAGGGGCCCCGGGGTGGCCAGAATTGGCTTTCTGGACCGCATCCATACTCAGGGCGCGAATAGCGTTAGCAAGCTCTCTTCGGGACATAGGTGTACTCCGTGACGATAAGTTACAGTTTAGCGGCCAGCAAATCTTCAAGTTTACGCTGATCGACGGCGAACTGGCGGATGCCGTCCGACAGCTTTTCTACCGCCATAGGATCCTGGTTATGCTCCCAGCGGAACTCGGCTTCGGTCATCGGCGTCGGGAGATGGAATGTCGTCGAAGGCGGGACCAGCTTGCGTTTTACCGGCTCATTGCTGTCCTGCAATTTTTGCAGCAGGTCCGGGGAGATCGTCAGGCGATCGCAGCCTGCCAGCGCAAGAATTTGTTCGGTTTTACGGAAACTCGCCCCCATTACGATGGTCGGGTAGCGATGCTGCTTGTAATAATCATAGATATTACGCACTGATTTGACGCCCGGATCTTCTTCAACCCGGTACGGGTCCATAGGCTTGCGGGTGTTATACCAGTCGTAAATGCGCCCCACAAAAGGCGAAATCAGGAAGACGCCTGCTTCTGCACAGGCGCGGGCCTGGGCAAAAGAGAACAGCAGCGTCAGGTTACAGTTGATGCCTTCTTTTTCCAGCTCCTCAGCAGCACGAATGCCTTCCCAGGTAGAAGCCAGCTTGATCAGAATGCGTGATTTATCGATCCCCTGATCCTGATAGAGCTGGACGAACTTACGTGCTTTTTCGATGCTTTTTTCTTTGTCATAAGAAAGACGTGCGTCAACTTCGGTAGAGACGCGACCCGGCACGCTTTTCAGAATTTCCACACCAAAATTGACCGCCAGCTTGTCTGAGGCTTCAGCAACCTGCTGCTCCTGGGTCTTGCCACGCGCTTTGCCATACTCAAGCGCATCCTTAATCAGGTGCGCAAAGTGATCGAGCGCGGCGGCTTTCAGTAACAGAGAGGGGTTAGTCGTGGCGTCTTCTGGCTGGTAGTGGCGAATGGATTCAATATCACCGCTGTCCGCCACGACGGTAGTGAACTGTTTAATGCCATCTAGCTGGTTCATTAAATACTCCTTAGAAAGCAATTATTTATACGAGTGCTTAGGCTCGCACTTCTGGATGAAAAAATGTACATAACTAAAAAGCATAGCAGACGGAGAGGGTCTTGCTGAGGATGAGTGAAACGAGTTCGTGAGTGTTTTGTTAAAAAACTGTATTTTTAGATGGTGAGAGTTTGGCAGCCTTCAAAGTTTGAGATGCCATCTAAGGCGATACTAACCGCTATCCTGTCGGTGAGCATCAGGATCACCTTTAGTCCGTAATGAAAAGGAACAAGAAATGGATGACCAGTTGAAACAAAGCGCACTTGATTTCCATCAGTACCCTGTACCAGGCAAAATTCAGGTTTCTCCTACTAAGCCGCTTGCCACCCAGCGCGATCTGGCCCTGGCCTACTCGCCAGGCGTGGCGGCACCCTGTCTGGAAATCGAAAAGGACCCGCTAGCCGCATATAAATACACCGCACGCGGTAATCTTGTCGCCGTGGTCTCTAATGGCACCGCCGTTCTGGGACTGGGCAATATTGGCGCGCTGGCGGGCAAGCCGGTAATGGAAGGCAAAGGCGTTTTGTTCAAAAAATTTGCCGGGATCGACGTCTTCGACATCGAAGTTGACGAACTTGATCCGGACAAATTTATCAATGTTGTTGCGGCCCTGGAGCCGACCTTTGGCGGCATCAATCTTGAGGACATTAAAGCGCCAGAGTGTTTTTACATTGAGAAAACGCTGCGCGAGCGGATGAACATTCCGGTTTTCCACGATGACCAGCACGGCACAGCAATCATCAGCACGGCGGCTATTCTTAACGGCCTGCGGGTAGTAGGAAAAAATATTTCCGATGTCCGCATGGTCGTTTCCGGAGCCGGGGCAGCAGCAATCGCCTGTATGAACCTGCTGGTGGTGCTGGGAATGCAAAAGCACAACATCGTAGTTTGCGACTCCAAAGGCGTTATTTATAAAGACCGCGAGCCGAATATGGCTGAAACCAAAGCCGCCTATGCGGTTGAGGATGACGGTAAACGGACCCTTGCGGACGTGGTTGACGGCGCAGATATTTTCCTTGGTTGCTCAGGACCGAAAGTGCTGACGGCGGAAATGGTAACTAAAATGGCGCGTGCGCCGCTTATTCTGGCGCTGGCGAATCCTGAGCCGGAAATTTTGCCGCCGCTGGCAAAAGAAGTGCGCCCGGATGCCATCATCTGTACCGGGCGCTCGGACTACCCGAACCAGGTTAACAACGTACTATGTTTCCCGTTCATCTTCCGTGGTGCTCTGGATGTGGGGGCGACGGCAATCAACGAAGAGATGAAGCTGGCGGCGGTGCACGCTATCGCAGAACTGGCCCACGCCGAACAAAGCGACGTTGTCGCCTCTGCGTATGGCGATCAGGATTTGAGCTTCGGTGCGGACTACATCATTCCTAAACCGTTTGATCCACGTTTGATTGTCAAAATTGCCCCGGCAGTCGCCCGTGCGGCAATGGAGTCCGGGGTCGCGACACGGCCTATCGAAGACTTTGACGCCTATGTCGATAAACTCAGCGAGTTTGTCTATAAAACCAACCTGTTTATGAAACCGATTTTCTCGCAGGCGCGCAGCGAGCCGAAACGGGTTGTACTGGCAGAAGGGGAAGATAGTCGGGTGTTACATGCGACCCAGGAGCTGGTGACGCTGGGTCTGGCGAAACCGATTCTGGTCGGGCGTCCGGGCGTTATCGAAATGCGTATCCAGAAATTGGGTCTGCAAATTAAACCCGGCGTTGATTTTGAGATCGTTAATAACGAATCCGATCCGCGTTTCAAAGAGTACTGGATGGAGTACTACAACATCATGAAACGCCGGGGGGTAACGCCGGAGCAGGCACAGCGCGCGGTGATCAGTAATACGACGGTGATTGGGGCGATCATGGTCCAGCGCGGTGAGGCTGATGCGATGATCTGCGGGACGATTGGCGATTACCACGAGCACTTTAGCGTCATTCAGCAGCTTTTTGGCTACCGGGAAGGCGTTCATGCGGCGGGGGCAATGAATGCGCTGTTGCTACCGAGCGGTAACACATTTATTGCCGACACCTATGTCAACGACGATCCGACGCCGGAGCAGCTGGCAGAAATCACGCTGATGGCGGCGGAAACCGTACGTCGCTTTGGGATTGAGCCGCGAGTGGCACTCCTGTCACACTCAAACTTTGGATCGTCAAACTGCGCGGCGGCGACCAAAATGCGTGATGCGCTGGCGCTGATACGTGAACGTGCGCCGGAACTAATGATTGACGGCGAAATGCACGGCGATGCCGCACTGGTTGAAAGCATCCGCAATGAGCGAATGCCTGACAGCCCGCTGAAAGGCTCAGCCAATATTCTGGTGATGCCGAATATGGAAGCTGCACGTATCAGCTATAACCTGCTGCGCGTTTCCAGTTCCGAAGGCGTAACGGTGGGGCCAGTGCTGATGGGCGTGGCAAAACCGATTCACGTACTTACGCCAATTGCCTCAGTGCGACGTATTGTGAATATGGTGGCGCTGGCGGTGGTTGAGGCGCAGACTCAGCCGCTGTAATCTGTAACGAAGCGCGGGGTTCTCCCGCGCTTAAATCCACTCTCGCACCTGTATAAACTCACTTAAGGCGGCTTCCGGGCTGCCTTCTTCCGGCTGCCAGTCGTATTCCCAGCGTACCAGCGGCGGCATTGACATCAAAATAGATTCAGTGCGCCCGCCGGTTTGCAGGCCAAACAGCGTACCGCGGTCCCAGACCAGATTAAACTCTACGTAGCGACCGCGGCGGTAAAGCTGAAAGTTTCGTTCACGCTCACCGTAATGCATCGCACGTCGACGCTCGACAATTGGCAGATACGCCTCGGTATAGCCTTTGCCGACGGCCTGCATGAAAGCAAAACTGTGGTCGAAATCCGGCGTATTAAGATCGTCAAAAAACAGGCCGCCGATACCGCGCTGTTCATTTCGGTGCTTCAGGAAGAAGTAGTCATCGCACCACTTTTTATAGCGCGGATAAACGTCGTCGCCAAACGGCTGGCACAGATCCTTCGCCGTACGGTGCCAGTGGCGCGCATCCTCTTCAAAACCATAATAGGGCGTTAAATCAAACCCGCCACCAAACCACCACACCGGATCGGCACCTGGCTTCTCGGCAATAAAGAAACGCACGTTAGCATGGCTGGTGGGCACATAGGGATTATGGGGATGCACGACCAGCGACACGCCCA
Organism: Klebsiella sp. RIT-PI-d; assembly: GCF_001187865.1. NCBI lineage: Bacteria > Pseudomonadati > Pseudomonadota > Gammaproteobacteria > Enterobacterales > Enterobacteriaceae > Klebsiella > Klebsiella sp. RIT-PI-d. Next base: position 2,128,626 of record NZ_LGIT01000009.1, on the reverse strand, counting down.
TGGCTTCGAAACTGCGTCCGGCAAGTTCCGGGCGGTGAGCCGTGGCAGAAGCGGGCATTGATGCGCCAAAGACGTGGGAGAAATTAACGCCTGCCTGCTCAAATAAGCCGCCGTTACGCAGGACCCGGCTGCGCCCGCCGCCGCCGGCTTCACGCTGCCAGTTATCTTCAATAAACGTTTCACCGTCTGCGGTAGAAAGCTGCTGACAAATATCGTCCTGCAGCTGAAGTAAAAAGGCTTTTACCTGCTGAGCATTAGGTTTCATTACCGTTTCTTCACGTGGGCTTTTTGATTATCGAACCAGTGAAAATAGCTAATGACGCCGGAGGCGATGGCATTGGCGATTTTCTGGCGAAATGCGGTAGTTCCCAGCAGCTTCTCTTCTGCCGGGTTGGTGATAAACGAGGTTTCCACCAGCACAGAAGGAATCGACGGAGATTTCAACACGACAAACGCGGCTTGTTCCGTGCCACGGCTGTGCAGACGATGCACCGGTTTAATTTTCTTAAGAATATGCGAGCCGAGCGTCAGGCTATTTTTAATGGTGTCGGTCTGGACTAAATCGAACAGTACCTGCTGTAAAAGGTGATCTTTATCGGTGGTTTTCTTACCGGCCACTTCATCCGCGCGGTTTTCACGATCGGAAAGATATTTGGCCATGGCGCTACTGGCTCCCCGGTTGGAGAGGGCAAACACCGACGCGCCTGCTGCTGACGGATTAGTGAAGCCGTCGGCATGAATCGACATAAACAGATCGGCACCGTGTTGATGCGCAATCTCTACCCGATCGTACAGCGGAATAAAAGTATCGCCAGAGCGCGTAAGGCGCGCATCAATTCCCTGACTTCTCAAAATAGATCGGACGTTTTTGGCAATCGCCAGCACGACGTGTTTTTCTTTAGAGCCGTTTTTGCCTATCGCACCGGTATCAATACCGCCATGACCGGGGTCGAGGACCACCACGCGTCTGGCTCCGGCTTTTTTCGCGGCGGGTTTACTGTGGCTATTACTGGTTTTAAGGGGTTCATCTTTCGCCATCGCGTGGGTCATGCCTGACAGCGTCAGGGCGGCCAGCCCGGCTTTAAGGACCTGGCGGCGCGATGCGAGTGTTTTTAGGGGTTTAAAAGTGCTCATTCGGCCTGGGTTGTAAATAAAAATGTGACAGATGTTATATCGTATCGCGCGCGCCGTTACGAACAATCGCGATGATAATTGTTTTACTTTTCATTTCAATCCATGAATGGACGACATTATGCCATTTTTTGCCCGCAGTTTCGCAAGATATTGGCTTATCGACACGTTCACGCCATAATCAGTTTTTTATCCCCTAAAAGGCCCTCAATACCATGGAGATACGCGTATTTCGCCAGCAAGATTTCGAAGAGATTATCACTCTGTGGGAACGTTGCGATTTGCTGCGGCCGTGGAACGATCCGGAAATGGATATCGAGCGCAAAGTAAACCACGACGTGAGCTTGTTTCTGGTCGCTGAAGTAAACGGTGAAGTGGTAGGTACGGTGATGGGCGGCTACGACGGGCATCGCGGCTCGGCCTATTATCTCGGGGTACACCCGGAATATCGCGGACGCGGTATTGCCAATGCATTATTAAACCGGCTTGAGAAAAAGCTTATCGCGCGCGGCTGTCCTAAATTGCAGATTATGGTCCGGGAAGACAACGATATTGTGTTGGGTATGTATGAGCGTCTGGGCTATGAAACGGCCGACGTCCTGATTTTGGGTAAACGTTTAATTGAAGATGAAGAGTACTAAGCCTTTATTTTATCCCGCGGATTACGATCGTAACGGGTTGTTAAAACTTCCTTTTCTTTTCTGGTGCGTGCTGCTGCTTCAGGCGCGGACATGGGTACTGTTTGTTATGGCGGGCGCATCCCGTGAGCAGGGTGATACCCTGCTGAATCTGTTTTATCCCGATCACAATAATTTCTGGTGGGGCCTGCTGCCGGGTATTCCTGCCGTGGCCACTTTCCTTTTTATCGGTCGCCGCCAGACCTTTCCTCGCCTGTGGTCTGCCTTGCGTTGGGTATTGATTCTCGCGCAGACCAGCCTGCTGATCTGGCAACCGCTGCTGTGGTATTTTGGCGAAGCGGTAACCGGAACCGGACTGACGCTGGTGATCCTGGATGTTTATGCGCTGTGGTGGCTGCTGGCAGACCCGCGTTTACGCGCCTGTTTTCGCCCGCAGACAGATTAAACGGCACTTTTTACCGTTGCTGTACTCCAACAGGCGTTGAATTTAAAAGAGAGGATGTGTGAATGAAATCGCTTCGTGTATTGATGTGCGTTATGCCTTTGGCGCTGGCAGGCTGCTCGACAATGTCCTCAGTTAACTGGTCAGCCGCCAATCCCTGGAACTGGTTCGGTTCATCTGATGAGGTGACCGAGCAGGGCGTGGCCGGGCTTACCGGAACAACGCCGCTAAAAGAAGAAGCCATCAGTGAGGCGCTGGACGGTCACTATCATCTGCGCAGCGGCATGAAAACGGACAACGGCAATATCGTGCGTTTTTTTGAAGCGTTAAAAGACAATAAGGTCGCGCTGGTTATTAACGGCGAAGGCGACACGGTAAGCCAGGTTGATATTCAGGATCCTGACATTAAAATCGCCGGCGGTGGACAAATTGGCAGCGTGTTCAGCGACTTATATGGCAAAGCTTATGGAAACTGTCATAAAGCCTCGGGGGACAACAGCGGCGACGTCGAGTGTAAAGCAGAAGGCAGCCAGCATATTAGTTATCTGTTTACCGGCCAGTGGAGCGGCCCGGCCGATCTTATGCCGTCCGATGACGCGCTGAAAAGCTGGAAAGTCAGCAAAATCATTTGGCGTCGTTAGCTTGCGCCTGAACAAATTGCGCTGCTGAAAAGGCGGTACAATAGCCCTGTCAATGCCACCATCGGGTGGCTTTTTTTCAGGAGAAGCAATGTCTCAGGTTCAAAGTGGCATTTTGCCAGAACATTGTCGCGCAGCAATTTGGATAGAAGCCAATGTTAAAGGGGAAATCGATTCCCTGCGTGCGGGCAGTAAAATTTTTGCCGATAAGGTTGCGACCGTCCAGGCGCAGTTTCCCGATGCGCAAATCGGCGCAGTGGTTGCCTTTGGTCACACCGTATGGCGCACGCTAAGCGGTGGTGAAGGCGCGCAGGAACTAAAAGATTTTATTCCTTACGGAAACGGCCTGGCGCCGGCAACGCAGTACGATGTGTTAATTCATATTCTCTCATTACGTCATGATGTCAATTTTTCGCTGGCTCAGGCCGCGCTTGAGTCGTTTGGCGATACGCTGGATGTCCAGGAAGAAATCCATGGCTTTCGCTGGGTACAAGATCGCGATTTGAGCGGCTTTATCGACGGTACCGAAAATCCGGCGGGAGAAGAGATCCGTCGTGACGTGGCCGTTATCAAGGACGGCGTTGACGCAGGCGGCAGCTATGTATTCGTCCAGCGCTGGGAGCATAATCTTAAGCAGCTAAACCGCATGAGCACGCACGATCAGGAGATGATGATCGGTCGTACCAAAAGTGCCAATGAAGAAATCGACCGCGATGAACGGCCGGTAACGTCCCATCTCAGCCGTGTGGATCTGAAAGAAGAGGGCAAAGGGCTGAAAATCGTCCGTCAGAGCCTGCCGTATGGCACGGCCAGCGGTACCCACGGCCTCTATTTCTGCGCCTACTGCGCACGGCTGCACAATATCGAACAACAGCTATTGAGCATGTTTGGTGATACCGACGGTAAGCGTGACGCGATGCTGCGCTTTACCCGCCCGGTGACCGGCGGCTACTATTTTGCCCCGTCCCTTGACCGGCTCCTGACGCTCTGACTGATGCGGGGGCTACCGGCATAAGCCATGTCCCCGCTAACGTGCTGGCAGGCTAAACCGGTCTGCATACATCTCAACGTTTTGTGTTGTCATTACTTTAACGTGCGTTTACTCGCTTTCCCGCCCAGAGTGTGATGATTGCAGAAAATTCGTTCCCGAACTCAGCGCATCCTTTTGCGTCAGTGCATAATGTTTTATGCACTTTTTGGCGACTCTATGAGGAAACGCGTGGCTAAAACTATCGGCAACGATCTGCTGGAACATATTATTGCGCTGGTCGGTGGAGAAGAGAATATAACTTCATGCGGTAACTGCATGACCCGCCTGCGGTTAAAAGTGGCAGACACGGCGTTAATCGATTCGCAAATCAGCGCACGGCTCGCCGGGCAGGTCAGCGGCGTGATAGTCAACGGCAATGAAGTTCAGGTTATCTTCGGCGTGGGAAAAGCGCAGCGTGCGGCTGAAGCGATGAATGCGCTTCTGGGCCATCGCGATCTTAAAGCGATTGCTGCTGAAAATAAGCGTCAGCATAAGCATAAACAGCAATCCTCCGTTCAACAGTTTCTGGCCAACTTTGCCACTATCTTTACGCCGCTTATTCCGGGTTTTATTGCCGCAGGGTTGATGCTGGGCATCGCAACGCTTATTGGAACCCTGATGCACGTTGCACCCGACGCCCGGGGAACGCTGCCGGATGCGCTGAATTTTTTGAAAGTGTTCAGCAAGGGACTGTTTACCTTCCTGACGCTGCTGGTGGGCTATAACGCGCAAAAAGCCTTTGGCGGGACGGGTGTAAACGGTGCAATTATTGCCTCGCTATTTATCCTCGGTTATAACCCGGAGGCGACGGTCGGATACTATTCCGGGCTACAGGATTTCTTCGGCATGGCCATCGATCCGCGCGGTAATATTATTGGTGTACTGATGGCTGCGTGGGCCGGAGCCAAAATTGAACGGCTTATTCGCCGCTATGTACCCGATGAGCTGGATATGATCCTGACCTCAATGCTGACGCTAATCATCACTGCGGTGGTCACTTTTATTGTGATCATGCCCGTTGGCGTCTGGCTGTTTCAGGGGATGTCCTGGTTGTTCATGCATCTTAACAGTAATCCGCTGGGCTGTGCCGTGCTGGCCGGCGTGTTCCTGATTGCCGTCGTCTTTGGCGTTCATCAGGGTTTCATTCCGGTTTATCTGGCTCTGATGGACTCGCAGGGCTTCAATTCACTGTTTCCAATCCTTTCCATGGCAGGTGCCGGTCAGGTGGGTGCCGCGCTGGCGCTGTACTGGCGCGCGGAGAAGTCTTCCCTGCTGCGCTCGCAAATTCGCGGGGCCATTATTCCAGGCCTGCTGGGCGTAGGTGAGCCGTTAATTTATGGTGTCACCTTGCCGCGCATGAAACCGTTTATCACCGCCTGTGCAGGCGGTGCCGTGGGCGGGCTGTTTATTGGTACCGTCGCCTGGTCCGGTCTGCCGGTAGGGCTGAACAGCGCCTTTGGCCCTTCCGGGCTGGTGGCCTTACCGCTGATGACCTCAAATGCGGGCATTCTTCCGGCGATTATTGTTTACGCTGGTGGGATCGTCATTGCGTATATGGCAGGCTTTATCATCACGGCACTCTTTGGCTGCAAAAACGTCGACCTGGCGTAACGTCACTGCCTCACTGCAAAATTCCGCTGAAAGGCCGCTATAGCAGGCGGCCCTGGTTTTTACTTATTCTCTTTTCGACTGGAAAATCACTAAACGGTATATAAAACCGTTACTCCTTTAGTGTCTGTTATAAATATTATGGCTATCAGAAAGTCAGCAAATTTATAAGGGTGCACAATGGTCGCTAAATCACGAAAGAAAAGGTATCTGGTTCTGGCGGCATCAATGCTGCTGGTCGCGCAGGCACAGGCGACTGAATTGCTCAATAGCTCTTACGACGTTTCCCGCGAATTATTTGCCGCCCTCAATCCCGCTTTTGAACAGCAATGGGCGAAAGATAACGGGGGAGACAAGCTGACCATAAAACAATCTCATGCCGGGTCATCAAAACAGGCGCTGGCAATCCTTCAGGGGTTGAAAGCCGATGTCGTTACCTATAACCAGGTTACCGATGTGCAGATCCTGCATGACCGCGGCAAACTGATCCCGGCCGACTGGCAAAGCCGTCTACCCAATAACAGTTCGCCGTTTTACTCCACCATGGCATTCCTGGTGCGTAAAGGTAATCCGAAAAACATTCACGAATGGAATGATTTGGTCCGCTCTGACGTAAAGCTTATTTTCCCCAACCCTAAGACGTCCGGTAATGCGCGCTATACGTATCTGGCAGCCTGGGGCGCAGCGGATAAAGCCGATGGCGGCGATCGCGCTAAGACCAGCCAGTTTATGACCCAGTTTCTGAAAAATGTCGAAGTTTTTGATACCGGCGGGCGCGGTGCGACCACCACCTTTGTGGAGCGTGGGCTGGGCGATGTATTAATTACATTTGAATCTGAAGTGAACAACATTCGCAAGCAGTACGAAGACCAGGGTTTTGAAGTCGTGGTGCCTAAGGTCAATATCCTGGCGGAGTTTCCGGTGGCGTGGATCGATAAAAATGTGAAGGCTAACGGTACGGAAAAAGCCGCAAAGGACTATCTGACCTGGCTGTATAGCCCGCAGGCGCAAACCATCATTACCGACTATTACTACCGGGTGAACAATGCTGACGTCATGGACAAACTGAAGGATAAATTTCCTCAGACTGAACTGTTCCGCGTAGAAGATCGCTTCGGTTCATGGCCGGAGGTGATGAAAACGCACTTTGCCAGCGGCGGTGAATTAGACAAGCTGTTAGCGGCGGGGCGTAAGTAATGCTGGCTGCCTCTACCCGGCGCGTCCTGCCGGGCTTTACCTTAAGCCTTGGCACCAGCCTGCTGTTTGTCTGTCTGATCATGCTGCTGCCGTTAAGTGCGCTGGTTATGCAGCTTTCTCAGATGAGCTGGGCGCAATACTGGGATGTCATTACCAATCCGCAGGTGGTGGCTGCTTATAAAGTCACACTGCTTTCGGCGTTTGTCGCCTCCGTATTCAACGGTGTCTTTGGCCTGCTGATGGCGTGGATCTTAACCCGCTATCGCTTTCCGGGGCGCACGCTGCTGGATGCGCTGATCGATCTGCCGTTTGCGCTACCAACGGCGGTGGCGGGTCTGACGCTCGCATCGCTGTTTTCAGTAAACGGTTTTTACGGCGAGTGGCTGGCCAGATTTGATATCAAAGTCACGTACACCTGGCTTGGCATTGCCGTCGCCATGGCCTTTACCAGCATCCCGTTTGTGGTGCGTACTGTCCAGCCGGTGCTGGAAGAGTTGGGGCCAGAATACGAAGAAGCGGCGGAAACGCTCGGCGCTACCCGGCTACAGAGCTTTCGTAAAGTCGTATTGCCCGAGCTGTCTCCAGCGCTAATCGCGGGGGTGGCGCTCTCGTTTACCCGCAGTCTCGGCGAATTTGGCGCGGTTATTTTTATCGCCGGCAATATTGCCTGGAAGACAGAGGTGACATCGCTGATGATTTTTGTGCGTTTGCAGGAGTTTGACTATCCGGCAGCCAGCGCGATTGCATCAGTGATCCTTGCCGCGTCGCTGCTGCTGCTGTTTTCAATCAATACCCTGCAAAGTCGCTTTGGTCGACGCGTGGTAGGTCATTAATGGCGATGGTGCATCAATTGAAACGTTATGACGCTCCCCGCATTAACTGGGGAAAATGGTTGCTGATTGGTACGGGCGTACTGATCTCGCTGTTCATTCTGGTTGTACCAATGGTGTACATCTTCGTACAGGCTTTCAGCAAGGGACTGATGCCGGTGCTGCAAAACCTGAGCGATCCGGACATGCTGCACGCCATCTGGCTGACCGTGCTGATTGCGCTAATCACCGTTCCGGTCAACCTGCTGTTCGGCACGCTGTTGGCATGGCTGGTCACGCGCTTTAACTTTCCTGGTCGTCAGTTACTGCTCACGCTGATGGATATTCCTTTTGCCGTGTCACCCGTGGTGGCTGGTCTGATTTATTTGCTGTTCTACGGCTCCAATGGTCCACTCGGTGGCTGGATGGATGAGCACAATATGCAGGTGATGTTCGCCTGGCCGGGCATGGTGCTGGTGACGATCTTTGTTACCTGTCCCTTCGTGGTGCGTGAACTGGTACCGGTGATGCTAAGTCAGGGAAGCCATGAAGATGAAGCCGCTATTTTACTTGGTGCTTCTGGCTGGCAAATGTTCCGTCGCGTGACGCTGCCGAATATTCGCTGGGCGCTGCTGTATGGGGTGGTTTTAACCAATGCGCGGGCCATCGGCGAGTTTGGTGCAGTGTCGGTGGTGTCCGGCTCCATACGCGGTGAAACCCTGTCGTTACCCCTACAAATTGAACTGCTTGAGCAGGACTATAATACCGTCGGCTCGTTTACCGCTGCCGCGCTGCTGGCGTTAATGGCGATTCTGACCCTGTTTTTAAAGAGTGCGTTGCAATGGCGTCTGAGCAATCAGGAGCGTCGCCTGCAACAGGAGGGAAATCATGAGCATTGAGATTGCCAGCATTAAGAAGTCTTTTGGTCGCACCCAGGTGCTGAATGATATCTCGCTGGATATCCCTTCCGGGCAAATGGTTGCATTGCTGGGACCGTCCGGCTCCGGTAAAACTACGCTGCTGCGTATTATTGCCGGGCTTGAGCATCAGACCAGCGGCAACATTCGCTTTCACGGTACTGACGTGAGTCGACTGCATGCACGCGAACGTAAAGTGGGCTTCGTCTTTCAGCACTATGCGCTGTTTCGCCATATGACGGTTTTCGACAATATTGCATTTGGCCTGACGGTATTGCCTCGTCGTGAGCGTCCGAATGCGGCAGCGATTAAAGCTAAAGTGACCCGACTGCTGGAAATGGTGCAGCTTGCGCATCTGGCTGAGCGCTATCCGGCTCAGCTTTCCGGTGGGCAAAAACAGCGTGTGGCACTGGCACGTGCGCTGGCGGTCGAACCGCAGATCCTGTTGCTGGATGAACCTTTTGGTGCGCTGGACGCACAAGTGCGTAAAGAGTTGCGTCGCTGGCTGCGTCAGCTGCATGAAGAACTGAAATTTACCAGCGTCTTTGTCACCCACGATCAGGAAGAGGCAATGGAAGTTGCCGATCGCGTGGTGGTGATGAGTCAGGGCAATATTGAGCAGGTTGATGTACCGGATCAGGTCTGGCGCGAACCGGCGACCCGCTTTGTTCTCGAGTTTATGGGCGAGGTCAATCGCCTGAAAGGGATTATTCGTGGCGGTCAGTTCCACGTTGGTGCCCACCGCTGGCCGCTTGGCTATACCCCTGCGTATCAGGGACCGGTCGAGCTGTTCCTGCGCCCGTGGGAGGTCGATATCAGCCGTCGCACCAGCCTTGATGCGCCACTGCCGGTACAGGTACTGGAAGCAAGTCCCAAAGGGCACTACACCCAATTAGTTGTCCAGCCGCAGGGGTGGTATGACGAGCCGCTGACGGTCGTCATGCAGGATGAGCACGCGCCGGTGCGCGGCGAAAGATTGTTTGTCGGGCTGCAAAACGCGCGCCTCTATAATGGCGATCGACGCATTGAACGTGGCGACGAGAAACTTGCTCTGGCGGAATCAGCCTGATAGGTTAATCCGCATGTGGTTTTGCCGGGTGACACTGTGCTTACCCGGTCTGCCTTTCTCTTTCTCAGACCCGGTCAGCAAAGCGCTACCGGGTATTTTTTTGGGCAGAAAACGTGAATACATTAGAACATACCATTGGCCATACGCCACTGGTCAAACTTCAGCGTTTGGGGCCGGATAACGGCAGTGAAATCTGGCTTAAGCTTGAAGGCAATAATCCGGCTGGTTCGGTAAAAGATCGCGCCGCGCTGGCGATGATCGTCGGGGCAGAAAAGCGCGGTGAAATTCAGCCGGGTGATGTCCTTATTGAGGCCACCAGCGGCAATACGGGTATTGCGCTGGCGATGATCGCGGCGCTAAAAGGCTATCGCATGAAACTGCTGATGCCGGACAACATGAGCCAGGAGCGCCGCGCCGCGATGCGCGCTTACGGTGCCGAGCTGATCCTGGTGAGCAAAGAGCAGGGAATGGAAGGTGCCCGCGATCTGGCGCTGGCGATGTCTGAGCGCGGGGAAGGTAAATTGCTCGATCAGTTTAACAACCCGGATAACCCCTACGCGCACTACACTACCACCGGCCCGGAAATCTGGCAGCAAACAGCAGGTCGCCTGACGCATTTTGTCTCCAGCATGGGCACCACCGGCACCATCACTGGTGTATCACGTTTTTTGCGCGAGCAGGCCACACCGGTCACTATTGTGGGGTTGCAGCCGGAAGAGGGGAGCAGCATTCCGGGTATTCGCCGCTGGCCGGAGGCCTATATGCCGGGCATTTTTAATGCCGCCCTGGTCGATGAGGTGCTGGATATTCATCAACAGGACGCGGAAAATACCATGCGTGAACTGGCGGTGCGGGAAGGGATTTTCTGCGGCGTCAGCTCTGGCGGCGCGGTCGCGGGCGCGCTGCGCGTCGCCCGGGCAATCCCAGGCGCTATCATTGTTGCCATCATCTGCGATCGCGGCGATCGCTATCTCTCGACCGGCGTATTTGGTGAAGAACATTTCAGTCAGGGCGCAGGCATTTAATCGATATACGGCATATCACTATGGCGCGATATTCAGCGCCTTTTGCCCATTTCTGTTATCAGCGTAAGCAGATCATTCATTAGGGTTGATTTCAACATCAATCAGACGGTTTCGCAGGCGAGGAGATTTGCTAACTTTTGCAGAAACGCGCAAAATTCTTCCGCCTGAAGCCTGAGAGGTGGACTTCGGGCAATAACGGAAAACAGTGATGAGTGAGGCGTTAACGCGCGAGTCAGCGACGGGAGAAGGGTGTGGGACAGGACAGTGATATACAGTCAGTACTTTTTGACGACAAACATCGGGCATTACAGACCGATATTGTGGCCGTGCAATCTCAGGTAGTCTACGGCAGCGTGGGAAATAGCATCGCGGTACCAGCCATTAAAGCCAGTGGATTACGGGTTACGGCTGTACCCACAGTACTATTCAGTAATACGCCGCATTATGAAACGTACTATGGCGGTATTATTCCCGCTGAATGGTTTAGCGGCTATTTGCAGGCGTTAAGCGAGCGCGATGCGCTGCGCGAGCTGAAAGCAGTGACCACCGGTTATATGGGCAGCGCGGATCAAATTGCAATCCTGGCTGAGTGGCTGAAGGTTGTTCGATTACACCATCCGCAGATCGTTATTCTGGTCGATCCGGTTATCGGCGACATCGATAGCGGTATATATGTAAAAGCAGAGATCCCGCACGCTTATCGCCAGCACTTATTGCCTCTGGCGCAAGGGCTGACGCCGAATGTGTTTGAGCTGGAGATGCTGAGCGGAAAACCGTGCGGCACGCTGGAAGATGCGATTGTTGCGGCAAAATCACTGCTAACAGATACCTTAAAGTGGATCGTGATCACCAGTGCGCCCGGTGAAACCCGCGACACGATTAATGTTGCCGTAGTGACGGCCGCGAGCGTAGATGTCATTGCGCATCCTAAAGTCAAAACCGACTTAAAAGGCACCGGCGATCTCTTTTGTGCAGAGCTGATTAGCGCTCTTGTTAAGGGGGAATCGTTAACTCCCGCAACGCAGCATGCCGCTGAGCGGGTTCTGGCGGTGATGACCTGGACTCAGCAGTGCGGTTGTGATGAATTAATCTTACCTCCGGGCGAAAAATAAGCATAAAAAATGGCACCCTGGGGTGCCATTTTTCACTGCCGCAAGAATTACTTCTTGATGCGAATAACCGGAGTTTCACCCACGGTTACGCTGCCGGACAGTTTGATCAGTTCTTTGATTTCGTCCATGTTGGAGATAACAACCGGCGTCAGGGTAGACTTGGCTTTTTCTTCCAGCAGTGCGAGATCGAATTCAATGACCGGATCGCCAACTTTAACGCGCTGGCCTTCTTCAGCGATGCGTTTAAAGCCTTCGCCTTTCAGTTCAACGGTATCGATGCCGAAGTGCACAAACAGCTCTATGCCGCTGTCGGATTCGATAGAAAACGCATGGTTGGTTTCAAAGATTTTGCCGATAGTACCATCAACCGGTGCAACCATTTTGTTACCGGTTGGTTTGATAGCAATGCCATCGCCAACGATTTTTTCAGCAAAAACAACATCCGGCACATCTTCAATATTCACGATTTCGCCAGACAGCGGAGCAATGATCTCAATAGTTCCGGTGTCTTTTTTATCATCGGAAACCAGAGATTTTAATTTATCAAACAAACCCATGATCTTCTCCTAAGCAGTAAATTGGGCCGCATCTCGTGGATTAGCAGATTGTTTTTTCTTCAATGAACTTGTTAACCAGCGTCATTAACTCGTCCGTTGTCGGTTGAGCAAGAGCCTGCTCTGCTAATACCTTCGCATCTTCGAAATTCGTGTTACGAATGATTTTCTTAATGCGCGGGATAGAAATGGAGCTCATTGAGAACTCATCCAGACCCATCCCTAACAACAGAAGTGTAGCACGTTCGTCGCCTGCAAGCTCACCACACATGCCAGTCCATTTACCTTCTGCGTGAGAAGCATCAATGACTTGCTTGATAAGTGTCAGTACGGACGGTGACATCGGCTGATACAGATGTGAAATCATATCATTACCACGGTCAACCGCCAGGGTGTACTGGGTTAGATCATTGGTACCAATACTAAAGAAATCGACTTCTTTCGCCAGATGACGGGCAATGGTTGCCGCAGCCGGTGTTTCCACCATCACGCCAATCTCAATGTTTTCGTCAAAGGCTTTACCTTCGTCACGCAGTTCTTGTTTGTAGATCTCAATCTCTTTACGCAGCTCGCGAACTTCTTCTACGGAGATGATCATTGGGAACATAATGCGCAGTTTACCGAAAGCAGACGCACGCAGGATAGCGCGAACCTGGTCACGCAGGATCTCTTTACGATCCAGTGCGATACGCACGGCACGCCAGCCGAGGAACGGGTTTTCTTCCTTCGGGAAGTTCATATACGGCAGTTCTTTGTCGCCGCCGATGTCCATGGTACGTACGATCACTGCCTGAGAACCACATGCTTCAGCAACGGCTTTGTATGCTGAGAACTGTTCTTCTTCGGTCGGCAGAGCGTCACGATCCATAAACAGGAATTCAGTGCGGTACAAGCCAACGCCTTCTGCGCCATTACGCTCTGCACCGTCGACATCGCGAACGGTACCGATGTTGGCGCAAACTTCAACCTGATGGCCATCAAGGGTGATAGCAGGCAGGTCTTTCAGCTTAGCCAGTTCCGCTTTTTCACTGGCAACCTGCTCCTGAACGGCGCGCAGTTGCTCAATTTCGTCGTTAGTTGGGTTGACGTAAACTTTGTTGTTCACGGCATCCAGAATCAGATAATCGCCGGTTTTCACCTGAGACGTAATGCTACCGGTGCCCACAATCGCTGGCAGTTCAAGGGAACGCGCCATGATAGAGGTGTGGGAAGTACGGCCACCAGCGTCAGTGATAAAGCCCAGCACCTTTTGCAGGTTCAGCTGCGCAGTTTCTGACGGGGTGAGGTCAGCAGCAACGAGGATCGCTTCTTCCTGAATAGAGCTCAGGTCGATGATCGGCATACCGAGGATGTTGCGCATTAAACGCTTACCGATATCACGTACGTCAGCCGCACGCTCTTTCAGGTATTCGTCATCCAGCTCTTCTAAAGCAGTTGCCTGTCCTTCGATAACTTCATGCGCTGCGGCGTCCGCAGTCATGTACTTATCTTTAATCAGGGCTATGATTTCCTGCTCCAGCTCCTCATCTTCAAGCAGCATAATATGCCCTTCAAAGATGGCTTCTTTTTCTTCGCCGAAAGTCTCGCCAGCTTTGGTTTTGATGGCTTCCAGCTGGGCAGACGCTTTGGCGCGACCGCTCAGAAAACGTTCAACTTCCTGATTGACCTTATCGGCAGAAACCTTTTTCCGGTCGATGACAATCTCATCTTCTTTCAGCAGCAGTGCGTTGCCAAAAGCGATACCCGGGGATGCTAAAATGCCTGAAATCATAACCCTACCTTACTTGTGACTGATATTGAAAAGAACCCTTTTACTTACTCGAGTTCAGCCATCAGTTTAACCAGATGCTCAACTGCTTTTTGCTCGTCTTCGCCTTCAGCGGACAGGGTAACAACGGTACCCTGAGTCAGGCCCAGAGTTTGCAGTTTGAACAAGCTTTTTGCGCTAGCGCTTTTGCCGTTGGACGTCACAGTAATTTCGGAAGTAAAACCTTTTGCTTCTTTCACGAACTGAGCTGCAGGGCGGGTGTGAAGACCGTTAGGAGCGGTAATAGTCACTTCTTGCTGGAACATTATATTTCCCCAACTTATAGGTTTAGTGTTGTGGATCTAAAGTTTAGCCTGTTGAGCAAACTTTAGCCTGGAACAATAAGCGCCTGCATCAACGGTTACGACAGAGTTATCTGTAAACGTAATCCGGAACAGGAACTACTGGCCGTAGACGTTTAGCGCGTCGTTAAACATTATGCCGCGAAAGCGAGATTTGAACCAAATCATAAAATCGATTCAGCCAGTGGAAAAGCCACTTTTGAATAATTTCGCGGATCAAAATAATTCTGCTGGTTAAATACCAGACATGGTGGGGTGAAGCAATGCCTGGAGGGCGAAAAATTTGAAGTGCGCCACAAAAAAAACACCCCGCAGGGTGCTTTTTTACGCAATCTTTACAACCTGGTATTACTGTTGCAACTCTTTCTCTGTGAACAGATCGGCAAAAAGTGCAGTACTCAGATAGCGCTCACCCGAAGAGGGTAGGATAACCACAATATTCTTATTGGTAAAGCTTTCATCTTCCTGTAATTTCAGCGCGGCAGCAACGGCTGCACCAGAGGAGATGCCTGCCAGAATACCTTCTTCTTCCATCAACTTACGTGCCGTTGAGATCGCCTCTTCATTAGTAATGGCAACCACTTTATCGACCAGATTAAGATCAAGGTTACCCGGGATAAAGCCAGCGCCAATACCCTGGATTTTATGCGGGCCGGGTTTTAGCTCCTGGCCTGCCAGCGCCTGGGCGATAACCGGAGAATCCGTCGGTTCAACCGCAACCGTAATCAGATCCTGCTTACCCTGGGTTTTTTTGATGTAGCGGCTTACGCCGGTCAGCGTACCGCCGGTGCCTACGCCAGAGATAAAGACGTCAACCTGGCCATCGGTATCCTCCCAGATTTCTGGTCCGGTAGTTTTCTCGTGAATTTCCGGGTTAGCCGGGTTGCTGAACTGCTGAAGTAGCAGATATTTAGAGGGATCGCTGGCCACGATTTCTTCTGCTTTCTGGATAGCCCCTTTCATGCCTTTAGCGCCTTCGGTCAGCACCAGATTAGCACCCAGCGCTTTCAGCAGCTTGCGACGTTCAACGCTCATGGTTTCTGGCATGGTCAGCGTCAGCTTATAGCCGCGAGCCGCCGCAACGTAGGCGAGTGCGATACCGGTGTTACCGCTGGTCGGCTCAACAAGCTCAATACCCGTTTTTAGTACGCCACGTTTTTCAGCATCCCAAATCATGTTGGCACCGATTCGGCATTTTACGCTAAAGCTCGGGTTGCGTGATTCTACCTTCGCCAGAATGCGTCCGTTACCGATGCGGTTCAGTCGAACCAATGGCGTATGACCGATAGTCAGCGAGTTATCTTCAAAAATCTTACTCATGGCCTGTCCTTAACTGTTTGAAATTTGGGATGACGCTACCAGCATACCTGCTCAGAGAATATGCGGAAGTAAGCATTTCGCATATCTATATGCTGCTAAGAAATAATGGCAACCCGTATGGAATAAGCAGCAGGATAATTTAATCCTGGCGCTTTACCGCCACAGAGCATGGCGCTGGCGGTAGTCGTCTACCCACATCGCGGTCGCGCCGCATATTGCGACGGGCATAATCACCAGGTTAACGAACGGGATCATCGTAAACACATTGACCACCGTGCCAAACTGCATGTTGGTCATTTTTCGGCTACGAAGCGCCTCTTTCATTGTCCGAAAAGGAACTTTATGGTTATCAAAGGGATAGTCACAATACTGGATAGCCATCATCCAGGCGCTGAACAGAAACCACAGCACCGGCGCGACTGTCTGGCCGATGCCCGGAATAAAGTAGAGTATGAGTAAAACGACCGCACGTGGCAGATACCACGCCAGCTTTTGCCATTCACGCTTCATTACGCGCGGCAGATCTTTCATTATGCCCAGCACGCCGGTATCAGGCGGCGTTGCGCCGGTCAATCGCGCTTCAAGCTGTTCGGCCAGCAAACCGTTAAAAGGCGCGGCAATCCAGTTAGCGAGGGTGGAGAAGAAATAGCCGAATACCAACAGGATGGATATTACGGCCAGCGGCCAGATGAGATAGCTGAGCCACTGTAGCCAGTCAGGCACGTAACTTAGCAGGGCAGGTATCCAGTTATCGAGGCGGGTAAATAACCACCAGAACGCGCCCCCCATCAGTAGAATATTAATCAGTAATGGCATAAAAACGAAACGCCGAATGCCGGGAAGGGCGATCAGTTTCCATCCCTGGGAAAAGTAAAAAAAACCGCTGCGTGGCGAAGCTGGAGAAGATGACGTCATGGTTCAGGCAAAGCTCCTTTTACGGCTGCCAAATGAGTAACGCGTCTATATTATCCGTTCAGGCAGCAATGACCAGATGAGAAATGTTCGAAAAAGCAGCAAGAAGCACGATTTAGCGCATCTTTATGCAGTGAAATCTGCGTGCGCACTTGCACTCAACGTAATCGGCAAATACTCTTAAGGAGTAAATGTTTGCCGTGGTGGCAAGGTGTTAGAACAACAGAGAATATAATGATGCAGGATTTGCGTCTGATATTAATCATTGTTGGCGCGATCGCCATAATCGCTCTTCTGGTTCACGGTTTCTGGACCAGCCGTAAAGAGCGCTCTTCTATGTTTCGCGATCGCCCACTTAAGCGCATGAAATCGCAGCGTGATGATGAGGAGTCTGATAGCCGCGATTTTGACGATGAGGTTGAAAGCGTAGGAGAAGTGCGCGTTCAGCGGCCGGCTAACGCCCATACTGCGGCTGGAGGGCATGAAGCACCTCAACAACCGCAGCACCGCTACCAGCCGCCTTATGAATCGGCGCAGCCCCGTCAGGTTCCTCCTGTCACGTCACAGGATGCTCCGGTTCCGCCGCCGTCTGCGCCTGCTCAACCACAGCCGCCTGTTCAGCCACAATCGGCTAACCAGCCGCAACCTCAGGTGCAGCAGCCTGCGCATGTACAGGCTCAGCCGCCGGTCCAGCCGCAGCAGCCCGTGCGCCCGCCTCAGCCGCAACAGCCACCGGCACCGCAGTATGCGCCGCACCCGGAACCGGTTTTTGAGCCGCAGCCGGCACCGCAGCCTCAACCTCAACCTGTTGAAGCGGCACCAGCGCCAGAAAAACCGAAACGTGCAGAGACGGTTATTGTCATGAACGTTTCTGCGCATCAGGGCGCACAAATCAGCGGCGAGTTGCTGATTAACAGTATCCAGCAGGCAGGCTTTAAATTTGGCGAAATGAATATTTTCCACCGTCATCTCAGCACTGATGGCAGTGGTCCGGTACTCTTTAGTCTGGCGAACATGGTAAAACCCGGCTTCTTCGAATCCGAATCCATGACCGATTTCGTAACGCCAGGCGTGACCATGTTTATGCAAGTCCCTTCCTACGGTGACGAGCTGCAAAACTTCAAGCTGATGCTGCAATCCGCGCAGTATATTGCTGATGAAGTGGGCGGCGTGGTACTCGACGATCAGCGTCGGATGATGACGCCGCAAAAGCTGCGTGAGTATCAGGATCGTATTCGTGAGGTGAAAGAAGCTAACGCCTGAGGCGGGCTGCTTCACTCTTAATTCTGAACCCCCGCATGTCGGGGGTTTTTTATATTTATGGTGTGATATGGACTCTATTGAACAACAGCTGACAGAACTGCGAACCACGCTTCGCCATCATGAATATCTTTATCATGTAATGGACACGCCGGAAGTGCCCGACGCCGAATACGATCGCTTAATGCGTGAACTGCGCGAAATTGAAACCCGGCACCCGGATCTGATCACCCCTGATTCACCCACTCAACGTGTTGGCGCCGCGCCGCTGGCATCGTTTAGTCAGGTGCGCCATGAAGTGCCGATGCTCTCTCTGGATAACGTGTTTGATGAAGATAGCTTTCTGGCGTTTAACAAGCGTGTGCAGGACCGGCTCAAAAACACCGATGCGTTGATCTACTGTTGTGAACTCAAACTGGATGGCCTGGCGGTCAGTATCCTTTATGAAAATGGGGTGCTGGTGCGCGCTGCGACGCGCGGCGATGGAACGACAGGCGAAGACATCACGACGAATGTCCGCACCATTCGCGCCATTCCGCTTAAACTGCACGGTGAAGGTATCCCGGCACGTCTGGAAGTGCGCGGAGAAGTGTTTCTTCCACAAAGTGGTTTTGAGAAAATTAACGAAGATGCGCGCAAAAAGGGCGGCAAAGTTTTTGCTAACCCGCGTAATGCGGCAGCCGGATCGCTGCGCCAGCTCGATCCCCGCGTTACGGCAAAACGTCCGCTCACCTTCTTTTGCTATGGCGTTGGCATTCTGGAAGGCGGTGAACTGCCGGCCAGCCACATGGGGCGTTTACAGCAGTTTAAAGCCTGGGGCCTGCCCGTTAGCGAACGCGTGCGCCTGTGCGACTCTCCGGAAGCAGTACTGGCCTTCTACCATAAAGTGGCTGAAGACCGTCCGGGCTTAGGTTTCGACATCGATGGCGTAGTCATTAAAGTCGATTCTCTGGCGCTTCAGGAGCAGCTGGGCTACGTTTCCCGCGCTCCGCGTTGGGCGGTTGCATTTAAATTTCCGGCCCAGGAACAGATGACGATGGTGCGTGACGTCGAGTTTCAGGTCGGGCGTACCGGCGCAATTACCCCCGTAGCCCGCCTGGAACCGGTGCAGGTGGCAGGCGTGCTGGTCAGTAATGCGACCCTGCACAACGCGGATGAAATCGAGCGGCTGGGTTTGCGCATTGGCGATAAGGTGGTTATCCGCCGCGCCGGAGATGTGATCCCGCAGGTAGTGAATGTTGTGCTTACCGAACGTCCTGATGAGACGCAGCCGGTCGTTTTCCCGGCACACTGTCCGGTCTGCGGCTCTGATGTCGAACGCGTTGAGGGCGAGGCGGTAACGCGCTGCACCGGCGGGTTAATCTGTGGCGCGCAGCGAAAAGAAGCGCTTAAGCACTTTGTCTCTCGCCGGGCGATGGACGTGGACGGTATGGGCGATAAGATCATCGATCAGCTGGTTGAAAAGGAATACGTGCATACGCCCGCCGATCTTTTTCGTCTGACGGCAGGTAAACTCACCGGGCTGGATCGTATGGGTCCTAAATCAGCACAAAACGTGGTTAACGCGCTCGAGGCGGCAAAAGAGACAACGTTTGCCCGCTTTCTCTACGCGCTGGGTATTCGCGAGGTCGGTGAATCAACGGCAGCGGGTCTGGCCAGTTATTTTGGCACGCTGGCTGCGCTTGAAGCCGCAACGGTTGACGATCTGCAAAAAGTTCCCGATGTCGGCATCGTGGTCGCAAAGCACGTATTTAACTTCTTCGAGGAAGAGAGCAACCGGGATGTTATCCGCCAGCTGGTTGAAGACGTCGGGATCCACTGGCCTGCGCCGGTGGTGGTGAAGGCAGAAGAAATTGACAGTTTCTTTGCCGGCAAAACGGTGGTTCTGACCGGCAGCCTGAGCCTGCTGTCTCGCGATGATGCTAAAGACCGTCTGGCCGCGCTAGGGGCAAAAGTGTCCGGCAGCGTGTCGAAGAAAACCGATCTGGTCATTGCCGGTGAAGCCGCGGGTTCAAAACTGGCGAAAGCACAGGAGCTGGGCATTGAGGTTATCGATGAAGCGGAAATGATCCGCCTGCTGGGGGACTAAGTGGAGAAAGAGCAGCTTATTGAGATGGCGAATACCGTGATGCCGTTCGGGAAATATCAGGGCCGCAGGCTTATTGATGTCCCGGAAGAGTATCTGCTGTGGTTTGCACGTAAAGATCAATTTCCCGCCGGGCGGCTGGGCGAATTAATGTCGATAACGCTGCTTATCAAAACCGAGGGGCTGACACAGCTGGTTCAGCCCCTGAAACGTCCGCTTTAACCTTTTGCCAGGCTGGTTTCTGCCTGCAACCGTTCAGTCTGGCGCTTATAGCGACGCGCCATGACTGCACAGACCATCAGCTGAATTTGATGGAAAATCATCAGCGGCAATACCATCATACCGATCGCCGATACCGGAAAAAGAATATTCGCCATTGGAATACCGTTCGCCAGACTCTTTTTCGATCCACAGAAGACGATAGTAATTTCATCTGCTTTATTGAAACCGGCTTTGCGCGCCACAAAAACGTTAACGGCAATCACAATCGCCAGCAGCACCAGGCTTACCACCACGATGAACAGGAGCGAGCCGGGCCCGACTTTATGCCAGATGCCGTTTACGACTGCTTCGCTAAAGGCAGAGTAGACCACCAGCAGAATCGAGGTTTGATCGGTTTTACCAATCCACTTCTTATGCCTGGCCACCCAGTCGCCAATCAGCGGACGTGAAAGATGACCGAGAACGAACGGCAGCAGCAGCTGGAGCATGATTTTTCCGACCTGCTGTAAACTTCCCTCTGCACCATGCATGTTCATCACCAGCCCGACCAGCAGCGGCGAAAGAAAAATCCCCAGCAGGCTGGACGCTGAAGCCGAACACACGGCGGCGGCAACGTTGCCGCCGGCAAGGGAGGTAAACGCAATGGCGGACTGGACTGTCGCAGGAAGAATGCACAGATAGAGAAACCCGGTGTAAATCTGCGGATCAACATTTACCGGCGCCCACCAGGCAAAAAGCACACCCAGGACCGGAAACAGGATGAACGTACTGCACATCACCCACAGATGCAAACGCCAGTGGCTTCCGCCGGCAACAATCGCCTCCCGTGAAAGCTTGGCACCGTGCATAAAAAACAGGAGTGCGATGGCGGCGGTGGTCAGCCACTCAAAATATTCTACAAAGTGACCGCGTGCCGGAAAGAACGAGGCCAGCAGGACCACAGCGATCAGCGTCAGCGTAAAAGGATCAAGAATACGGAAAAATTTCATAAAGGCTCCTGAAGATCGATAACGCTATTGTGCTTTTTTCCATTTGAGAAATAAAATTGATTTATTGCATCTATATATGAATAAAAAATATGAATTACTCACTGCGTCAGCTTCGTGTTTTTATCACCGTGGCCCAGGCGAAAAGTTTCAGCCGGGCAGGGGAGATCGTGGGATTAAGTCAATCGGCGGTCAGTCACAGCGTAAAAGAGCTTGAGCGGCAGACTGGCGTACGCTTGCTTGATCGAACCACCCGTGAAGTCGCGCTGACCGAGGCGGGCCAGCAACTGGCATCGCAACTTGAAAGAGTGCTTGAGGAGCTGCACAGCACCCTGCGTGACGCCGGAAGAGTCGGTACACAGTTAACCGGTAAAGTCCGAATCGCCGCCAGCCAGACTATTTCCGCACATCTTATTCCGCAGTGCATTGCACAAAGCAACCGATGCTATCCGCAAATCGATTTTGTTCTGCACGACAGGCCGCAGCAGTGGGTTCTGGAAAGTATTCGTCAGGGAGAGGTGGATTTCGGTATTGTCATCGATCCGGGTGCGGTTAACGATCTACAGTGTGAAACTATTTTGTCTGAGCCTTTTTTATTGCTGTGTCGTGAGGATCACCCATTTGCCGGATGTGAAAGTATTTCCTGGCAGGCACTACAAACGGAGCGGCTGGTGCTACAGGATTATGCATCCGGTAGCCGACCGTTGATTGATGCTGCTCTGACCCATTTTGCCGTCGATGCTACTATCGTGCAGGAGATCGGCCACCCGGCGACGCTTTTTCCGATGGTTGAAGCAGGCATTGGCATTAGCGTACTTCCCGCGCTGGCGCTTCCACTTCCTCAGGACAGCCATTTGATCGTCAGGCCGCTGACGCCGGGCGTGGAGCGGCAATTAATGCTGGCACGCAGAAAAAATCGTTCGCTTTCAACCGCAGCTCAGGCGTTATGGGAAATTGTCCGCGCCCAGGCAGATGAAATGGCCTCTCAGCGTAAGCACGATCCGCTCTATCAAATATAGATATCGATTTGATTGTTGGCAGAAGGACGGTTAACGCCTTCGACTTTTTGCGCCTGCGCTTGTTCCTGCTGAGCTGATTCCAGTTGCTTGCTTTGCAGCATAGCAAGCTGAGCCTGGAGCATCGCAATCTGCGACTGAATCAACTCCTGCTGTTTCTGCTTATCTTCTGCACCGAGACTGGAGTCTGCCAGCTCTTTAAGCTGCTGCGTCAGTTTGGTTATCTGCCGATAAATACCGGCGATTTCTGAAGAGGCACTGCTGCCACTGCTGTGCAAAGGAGGGGTAGAGGCGGAAATCGTGGTCATCGTGGACTCCTGTCAAATCGCTAATGCACAATTATCGACCGATAAACGTAATACTTGATACCCGGCGGGCTGATAAAACGCAGATAGCAAAAAAGCGCCTTTAGGGCGCTTTTTTACATTGGTGGGTCGTGCAGGATGACTCGGCTTCGCCTCGCCCTTCGGGCCGTCGCCGCAGGCGGCTCCGTTGTCTCGCTGCGCTCGGCCCGAACCTGCGGCAGGTTCGAATCTCAGGTATCGCAGATAGCAAAAAAGCGCCTTTAGGGCGCTTTTTTACATTGGTGGGTCGTGCAGGATTCGAACCTGCGACCAATTGATTAAAAGTCAACTGCTCTACCAACTGAGCTAACGACCCGAAGTGGTGGGTGATGACGGGATCGAACCGCCGACCCCCTCCTTGTAAGGGAGGTGCTCTCCCAGCTGAGCTAATCACCCACTTCGGTACTTCAATTTACTGCAAGAAATCCAGCTGGCGAGAAAGTGGTGGGTGATGACGGGATCGAACCGCCGACCCCCTCCTTGTAAGGGAGGTGCTCTCCCAGCTGAGCTAATCACCCACTTCTCAATTTCTTGCTTCACACGGCGGAGACTACCGAAGTAGTGGTGGGTGATGACGGGATCGAACCGCCGACCCCCTCCTTGTAAGGGAGGTGCTCTCCCAGCTGAGCTAATCACCCCCGCTGTGTGGAGTCGCATTATAGGGAGAGTTGAAAATGAGTCAACGCCTTTTCTTAAGTTTTTGTTCGTTCGTCGTAAAATTAAACAAAACTCAGCCTGAAGACCCGATCCAGTCTGATTTATAAACAAAATCAGGAAAGCATGACCTTCTGAGAGTAACAACATTGAGGAATCAGGCGGGAGTGATAGAATATCTGCCACGAATTTTTCAGGATTTGCCGGTTGTCGGCATCTTTATTAACGTAAGGCCCTTTCATGAAAATCAAAACTCGCTTCGCGCCGAGTCCAACCGGCTATCTGCACGTTGGTGGCGCACGTACCGCTCTTTACTCCTGGCTTTTTGCCCGTAACCACGGCGGTGAGTTTGTCCTGCGTATTGAGGATACCGACCTCGAACGTTCTACCCCGCAAGCAATTGAAGCGATTATGGACGGGATGAACTGGCTGAGCCTGGAGTGGGATGAAGGTCCGTACTATCAAACCAAACGCTTTGATCGCTATAACGCGGTTATTGATGACATGCTGAAAGTGGGCACTGCCTATAAGTGCTACTGTTCCAAAGAGCGCCTGGAAGCGCTGCGTGAAGAACAAATGGCGAAAGGTGAGAAGCCTCGCTACGACGGCCGCTGCCGTCACGGTGACGAGCATCACGCTGAGAACGAGCCGTGCGTAGTGCGTTTTGCCAACCCACAGGAAGGTTCAGTCATTTTTGACGATCAGATCCGCGGGCCGATCGAGTTCAGCAATCAGGAGCTGGACGATCTGATTATTCGTCGTACTGACGGTTCACCAACCTACAACTTCTGTGTCGTTGTTGATGACTGGGATATGGAAATCACCCACGTGATCCGCGGTGAAGATCATATTAACAATACGCCGCGCCAGATTAACATTCTTAAAGCGCTGAATGCGCCAGTCCCGGTGTACGCCCACGTCTCAATGATCAACGGCGACGACGGTAAAAAGCTCTCCAAGCGTCACGGTGCGGTAAGCGTAATGCAGTATCGCGATGACGGTTATCTGCCGGAAGCGCTGCTGAACTACCTGGTGCGTCTGGGCTGGTCAAGCGGCGATCAAGAGATCTTCAGCCGTGAAGAGATGATCAAGCTGTTCTCGTTGAATGCGGTCAGTAAATCTGCCAGCGCGTTCAATACGGAGAAATTACAGTGGTTAAACCATCACTATATCAATACGCTGGCCCCGGAATATGTTGCGACGCATTTACAGTGGCACATTGAGCAGGAAAATATTGATACCCGTACCGGTCCGCAGCTGAGCGAGCTGGTAACGCTGCTGGGTGAGCGCTGCAAAACGCTGAAAGAGATGGCACAAAGCTGCCGCTATTTCTATGAAGACTTTGCTGAGTTTGACGCTGACGCTGCGAAAAAACACCTGCGTCCGGTTGCGCGTCAGCCGCTGGAAGTGGTTCGTGACAAACTGTCAGCGATTACCGACTGGTCAGCCGAAAACGTTCATCACGCGATTCAGGCGGCGGCGGACGAGCTGCAAGTGGGGATGGGTAAAGTCGGTATGCCGCTGCGCGTAGCGGTGACCGGGGCAGGCCAGTCTCCGGCACTGGACGTCACGGTCCATGCGATTGGCAAGACCCGCAGCATTGAACGCATCGCTAAAGCATTGACGTTTATTGCCGAGCGCGAAAGCCAGCAATAGCAGCCGTATGCATGTCAGGGGGAGAGGTTTCTGCCCCTGACATAACGTCGCTAGCTCTCGTCGCTGACAATCTTCAGCCGCTCCAGAAAAATCTGCGTCCCCTGCCTTCTTAAAAAGCCAAGAACCCGCTGTAGCTCATCCGGCGTCAAACTTTGCAGGATTTGGGATATCTGCTGTAGCGGATTGTCCAGATCAACAGCGCCATATTCCAGCGTGCTGTCGCTGGCCTGGAAAGGAATGGTGCGGTGACGCAACGCCGGAACGTTGGCCAAATATTCACGTACCCGCGGGTCGATATGTATCAGTCTTGCTCGTCCACCTTTAACGCCCGGAATTTTCTCGGTACGCCACTTTTGTTCGCGCACCCAGCGATTGACTGTCTGATTCTTTACCCCAAGGCATTCGGCTAACTCATGCGAGGTCATTTTACTTTGCAATGTGATCATGATGATTGGTCGCGAATTCCGAGACGCTCCAGCAAACCCGTAATGCCTTCACGCAGTAAAAGTGAGGTAAGTCGTTTTTGTTCGATATCGGTCATTTCATTGGCCAGGGTCAGAAGCAGAACGTCAAACGACGTGTCGTTAATCGTTGTCTGATAAATCGCGGTATCTTCTGAAACTCGATGAGCGCTGCGGATAAAGGCCCGTACATTTTCATCAACGTGAACAAGACGTGCTTTACCTCCCTGAACGCCAGGCTTGGGCGAGGTCTCCCATCCTTCCTTACGAACCCACTTGTTAATCGTCTGTCGGCTGTAGCCGGTGATACGTGCGATTTCTTCCGGCGTCATTCGTTCCTTGAACATACTATTCCCTGAGTAGATGTGTGGAATTAGTCGTTCCTGTTATAGCATCTTTTTACAGGAAAGCGTGACAAGATTGGTCACGTGCTGCGAGACGGCTCGCAACCTTATTGGGGTTTGACTGCTTTTTCAGCAAACGAAAGAGGGAAACTGAATTTGCCGTTGACACTGGAGGAGGGAATTCATATTATGCCGCCGTCTACTCGACAAGCTTTACGTAACGGGGCTATAGCTCAGCTGGGAGAGCGCTTGCATGGCATGCAAGAGGTCAGCGGTTCGATCCCGCTTAGCTCCACCAAATCCTGCTCCCATCAGGTTTGGTACGTAAAGATACTGTGGGGCTATAGCTCAGCTGGGAGAGCGCTTGCATGGCATGCAAGAGGTCAGCGGTTCGATCCCGCTTAGCTCCACCACCATTCAGACCCTCGCCTTTGGCGGGGGTTTTTTATTTGTCTCAACATCGAATTTCGATCTCTGTTTCTTCCCTTCTATTATCACCATTCCCTGGCGACAGACGTAAAAAAGCCGGGAACGTGTCCCGGCTTATAAAACGCGTGGATTACAGTACGAGCGCAGCGATTGACGCAGACAGCACGCTGACCAGCGTGGAGCCGTAAACCAGCTTCAGACCAAAGCGAGAAACAACGTTACCCTGTTCTTCGTTCAGACCTTTGATTGCCCCGGCAATAATACCGATAGATGAGAAGTTCGCGAAAGACACCAGGAAGACGGAGATAATGCCCAGAGAGCGCGGAGACAGTTCTGCCGCCACTTTCTGCAGGTCCATCATGGCCACGAATTCGTTCGAAACCAGTTTGGTCGCCATAATGGTGCCGACCTGCTGCGCTTCACCTGCCGGCACGCCCATGACCCAGGCAACCGGGTAGAAGACATAGCCCAGGATGCCCTGGAACGAAATGCTGTAGCCAAACCAGCCAGTCACCGTGGAGAACAGCGCGTTCAGGGCGGCAATCAGCGCGATAAAACCAATCAGCATTGCTGCAACAATAATGGCCACTTTAAAACCGGCCAGAATGTATTCACCCAGCATTTCGAAGAAGCTCTGTCCTTCGTGCAGGTTAGACATCTGGATGTTTTCTTCATGCTCATCAACACGGTACGGGTTGATCAGTGACAGAACGATAAAGGTACTGAACATGTTAAGCACCAGTGCGGCAACAACATACTTAGGTTCAAGCATGGTCATGTACGCACCAACGATAGACATGGATACCGTTGACATCGCGGTCGCCGCCATGGTGTACATGCGGTTACGTGACATCTTGCCAAGAATATCTTTATAGGCGATAAAGTTCTCGGACTGACCCAAAATCAGCGAGCTGACGGCGTTGAAGGATTCCAGTTTGCCCATGCCGTTAACTTTTGACAGGACGAAGCCGATAGCACGGATTACAATCGGCAGTATGCGGATGTGCTGCAAAATACCGATCAGGGCAGAGATAAAGACGATAGGGCACAGTACTTTCAGGAAGAAGAAAGCCAGACCCCCTTCGTTCATTTTCCCGAAAACAAAATCAGTACCTACGTTCGCAAAGCCAAGAAGCTGTTCGAACATTTCGGAGAAGCCTTTCACAAAACCCAAACCGACATTTGAGTTAAGGAAGAACCAGGCCAGTAAAACTTCAATAACCAGAAGTTGTACGACATAGCGAATACGAATCTTTTTACGATCGTTGCTGACAAGCAGAGCGAGCAGCGCAACCACGACTAATGCCAGGATAAAGTGAAGGACGGCGGACATATTTGCTCCGAATATGAGGCAGGTTTAATTTTCTTGCACATTCTATGTAACAACACCAAAGAAAACGAGATCAAACGCGCAATATAGTAAGTTCCTGTGAGCAATCTCAAAAATAGTGATCTGTAAGACGTTTTAATTATGTCGAACAAAATGGGGAAAAATTGCGTTGATGTACTACTCTGTTAACATTATTACCAATAAATAAAACAAATATCTTCTCCATTAGTTATCCAGCCCGCCTATTGTTTCGGCCTATCAGAGAAATCAATTTCAATCACACAAATGATCTTGATAATCATTCTCATTTTGATAGCATGAAACATAGCAAAGGCTATATTTTTGAGGCAAAGAATGAGCAATGGTCGCGTTGATAGTGGTACCGGTAAAGGTGCGCGTAGGTTAAGGCTGGCGCTGATGGGGCCGGCATTTATTGCCGCTATTGGCTATATTGATCCCGGCAACTTTGCCACTAACATTCAGGCCGGTGCGAGTTTCGGCTACCAGCTTTTATGGGTCGTTGTCTGGGCAAACCTGATGGCAATGCTCATCCAGGTCCTTTCCGCCAAGCTGGGCATTGCAACAGGCAAAAATCTGGCAGAGCAAATTCGCGACCACTATCCTCGCCCACTGGTATGGTTTTACTGGGTGCAGGCCGAAATTATCGCCATGGCAACCGATTTAGCTGAATTTATCGGGGCGGCAATTGGTTTCAAAATGCTGCTGGGCGTGTCGCTATTGCAGGGCGCGGTATTAACCGGTATCGCAACCTTTTTGATCCTGATGCTCCAGCGTCGCGGACAGAAACCGCTGGAAATGGTGATTGGTGGTCTGCTGCTGTTTGTCGCTGCGGCCTATATTGTTGAGCTGATTTTTTCCCGCCCGGAACTGGCCGCCCTGACCCGGGGGATGATTATTCCGGCACTGCCAGGGACGGATGCGGTCTTCCTGGCGGCAGGCGTGCTGGGTGCAACTATCATGCCTCATGTGATTTATCTTCACTCTTCGCTGACCCAGAATCAGCGTGGTACGCGTAAAGAACGCTACTCTGCCACGCGCTGGGATGTGGCATTTGCCATGACCATTGCCGGATTTGTTAACCTGGCGATGATGGCTACCGCCGCGGCGGCCTTCCATTTTAACGGCCATACCGGAGTGGCCGATCTGGAAGAGGCGTATCTCACGCTTGAACCCCTGCTTAGTCATGCCGCAGCAACGGTATTTGGTTTAAGTCTTGTTGCCGCCGGACTCTCCTCCACGGTTGTGGGGACGCTGGCCGGGCAGGTGGTCATGCAGGGCTTCATTCGTTTTCATATCCCGCTGTGGG
>NZ_LGIT01000008.1 GCF_001187865.1 Klebsiella sp. RIT-PI-d | reverse complement strand
GTGTTAGGCCTGCCGCCAGCGTTCAATCTGAGCCATGATCAAACTCTTCAATTTAAGTTTGATGCTCAAAGAATTAAACTTCGTAATGAATTACGTGTTCACTCTGAGACTTGGTATTTCTTTTTTGTCTTGCGACATTTAAGAATCCGTATCTTCGAGTGCCCACACAGATTGTCTGATAAATTGTTAAAGAGCAGTGCAACGCGGCTTTCGCTCACCGTTGCGAGGTGGCGTATATTACGCTTTCCTCTTTCAGAGTCAAGCGTTTATTTTCGCTTTTCTCCGCCGGCATTCCCGGAGGAATTCCTGCTGACCCGGCGGCTTGTAATCCGTTGTTCCGTGTCAGTGGTGGCGCATTATAGGGATCTCTTTTTTTTGCACAAGCCTTTTTTAGATCTTTTTTTCTGACTGTTGTTTTTTCATTCTTATTGCTGTGATCCTGCTCGATCTGCTTAAATTTTGACGTATAAGAGGCTTGATACCGTCAGGTAAAGCCGCCAAAGTTATTATTATCGTGAGTTTTAGCAGAGGTAATCATGTCTACAGTTCTACGTCCTTATAAAGATCTTTTCCCAAAAGTGAGCCAGCGCGTGATGATTGACCCCACCAGCGTCATCATCGGTGATATTCGTTTAGCCGAAGATGTCGGTATCTGGCCACTGGTCGTGATCCGCGGCGATGTTCATTATGTAGAGATTGGAGCCCGTACTAATATCCAGGATGGAAGCGTGCTGCACGTTACGCATAAATCCTCTTTCAAGCCCGAAGGAAATCCTCTTCTTATTGGCTCGGATGTAACGATTGGGCATAAAGTCATGTTACATGGATGCACGATAGGTAACCGCGTACTGGTGGGGATGGGATCGATTTTACTTGATGATGTAGTCGTAGAAGATGACGTAATGATTGGTGCCGGCAGTCTGGTTCCCCAGAATAAGCATCTGGAGAGTGGGTATCTTTATCTTGGTAGTCCGGTAAAACAAATCCGTCCCCTTAAAGAGGCAGAGATTGCCGGATTAAAATATTCCGCTAATAACTATGTAAAGTGGAAAGATGAGTATCTGGATCAGGATAACCAGATCCAGCCCTGATCGTCTTCTTGCTGATCCTGAATAAGCCCTTCGGCCTCCTCTTCAAGGTCCCAACGCTGTTCCTGAAATATTGCAAGCCACTTTGCAGGCGTATTACCACCAAATCGCTGCGCCAGCGTTGCTCCTTTTATGGCACACGTCAGCTGCATACCGCTGACCAGTGCCGGGAAACATACTGCCTGACGGTCCTCTTGCCACTCCTCGCGATCCGGAAACTGAATAGCCTGATTCATTTTCTCAGTTCCCGCTCCAGCTTTTCTATAACGGGTAGCACATCGGGCAACAATCCGTGCCACAAAAGTACCGCATGCGCAGCCTGGCCTACCAACATTCCCAGGCCGTCCGCGCAATGATGGGCACCGTGCTGACGGCACCATTCGAGGAACGGCGTATCCCCTTTCTGATAAAACATATCGTAGCAATAGATCTCAGGACGAATTAAAGAGGCAGGGATAGCAGGTATATCGCCCGTGATGCCGCTGGATGTCGCGTTAATAATAAGATCAAACTCATGCCCATCCAGTTCATTCATTGATAGCGCTTTGATGCTACCTGTATGTGCAAAGAGCTGCGCCAGTTCCCCGGCTCGGGCAGAAGTACGATTAGTGATGGTTAAGGCACAGTCCAGAGAAAGTAGCGGCAATAACACGCCGCGTGACGCACCGCCTGCACCAATCAATAAAATACGCGCGCCGGGTCTGATAAATCCCAGTCGTTGCAGGTCGCTGAGTAAGCCGATGCCGTCAGTGTTATCTCCCAACAGCCGACCATCTTTAAGGCGCTTAAGGGTATTCACCGCTCCGGCTAATGCGGCTCTTTCTGTCAGCTCGTCGGCACGAGCGAAGGCTTCTTCCTTAAAGGGCACGGTAATGTTCGCACCCTGTCCTCCCGCAGCAAAGAAGTCATCCAGTGTTGAAACGAAGTTATTCAACGGAACAAGAATACGTCCATAAGGATGTTTTATCTGCAACTGCGCGGCAAACTGTTGATGAATAAAAGGCGATTTACTGTGTGCTATCGGATGGCCGAATACGGCATAGGTTTCCATCGAGTTATCCCTGTCGAAACTGCTGACCCGTCAGAGCATCACGGATTTCTGACGGATTAAGACGTCCTCCTGTAGTGCCTTCTACCACAGGAAAGTCGTCGCCAAATTGCGCCCGGACTTCTTCTACAGTACGGCATGGTGGGAGCGTTGTCAGATTCGCGCTGGTTGATACCAGCGGTTTTCCGTACGCCTTACATAGCTCCACCACCAGCGGATGGTCGGTAACACGCACTGCCAGCGAATCAAAACGCCCCGTTAGCCAGGATGGCGTTGACGCTTTGGCCGGAAAAACAAACGTTACGGGTCCTGGCCAGCAAGCGAATATCGCTTCACGCTGTGCAGGTGTCAGCATTTCATCATTTATGTAGGGCTGAAGCTGCGCAAAACTAGCGGCAATAAGGATTAATCCTTTCTCTACAGGGCGCTGCTTGAGTGTCAGCAAACGCGTCACGGCTAATTCACTATCAGGATCGCAACCCACCCCAAATACGGCTTCGGTAGGATAGGCGATCACATGTTGATTATTCAGTATGGCTACCGCATCAGCGATAGCCTTAGAAGGCAGGTTATTGTTCACTATTCTGTTCCGCCGCTACCGGCTTTCCACATTGTTTACTTGCACAAAAGAGTCTGACGCCCTGTGCGGTTTTCTTTTCTATTAATAGCGGGTAATGACACTCAGGGCATTTACCCGCTACTGGCTTGAAATTAATAACAAATTGGCATTCAGGATAGCGATCGCATGAGTGAAATGTTTTGCCAAAACGAGAACGCCGCTGGACAAGATGTCCGGCCTGACACTGCGGACAGGTGATGGCGGTATCATCTGGCTTATCAATAACTTCAGTGTGTCCACACTCCGGATAGCGACTACATCCGATAAACATTCCAAAGCGCCCCTGACGAAGCACAAGTACTGCTTCGCATACAGGGCAAGATTGCCCCTCCAGAACTTTCACGATATGCCCGTCAGCCTGGCTTTTTAAAGGCCGTACGTAATCGCATTCCGGATAATGGGAACAACCAAGAAACGGACCGTGTTTCCCGGACCGAATAACAAGTTCAGCCCCGCACTGTGGGCAGGGCTCATTTTTACGCACTGCAAAAAGTGCTGATTTGGCCATAACAGTTCTTAGAAGCTGCACAAAAGATTAGTGCAGCATACCTTCATTCACCTCAAAGAGTAATTCTTCCATCTGCTGGTAAGCATTTTCACAGCCTGGAATATTAAACAGAACCATCAGGATCACCCATTTCAGATCGTCCAGTTCGAATTCTGCTGTATCCAGAGCTAACACGCGCTCGATGACCATTTCCCGCGTATCAAGGTTGAGCACCTGAATTTGCTCCAGGAATAGCAGGAATCCCCGACAACTTGCATCCAGTCGTTCACATTCTTCAGCAGTATAAATACGCACTGAGAGTGGATCGGAAGCGAGCTGCATCGGTTCGACAAGACCTTCCTGATAGTCAGCCAGCTTTTCGAGCCATACTAAAGCGCTGTAAATATCTTCACGGTCGAAACCAGCGTCAGTGAGATCCCGCGTCAGTTTATCCTGGTCCACACGCATCTCTGCTTCGTTATGGATGTAAGTCTCAAACAAATACATTAGTACGTCGAACATGGCTTGCCCTCCTTAATCGGACATAGCCGCCGGGTACAGCTGCGATCCACCCTGCTAACTCCAGTTCAAGTAGCTGAGCCACTGTCATTGGCACAGGTTGGCCGGCACGTTCAGCGACGACGTCAACAGGTGTTACCTCATCTCCTACGTTAGCCAGGAGCTCAGGAAATGGCAATGCTGCGGCTTCGAGTTCAGAAGAATAAATTGCAATTTCTGCTTTATCTGGCAGCGATCGGGGCTTAAGTTGCACGTTTTCAAGGATATCCTTAAGCGCAGTTACGGGAATAGCACCCTGCTTAATTAACCAGTGTGGTCCCTCACTGCCTGGATTACCCAGTGGTCCCGGTAGTGCGAATACCTCCCTTCCTTGTTCGGATGCGCAGCGTGCGGTTACAAGCGAGCCGCTGCGAATGGCCGCTTCTACCACCAGCACGCCAAGACTTAATCCGCTAATAATGCGATTACGCTGGGGAAAGTGTTCAGGTCGGGGTGGTGCTGACAGAGGAAACTCGGAGATAACTGCTCCTCCGGAATGGACAATAGCCGCGGCCAGCGAAGTATGGCTACGCGGATGGACGGAGAATAAGCCATTTCCCAACACCGCTATACTTTTTCCTTTTACCCTGAGCGCTGAGGTATGTGCTATACCATCAATGCCTCTGGCAAGTCCGCTGGTAATAATCACACCATTGGAGGCCAGTTCCTGACTAAAAATCTCACCCCAGCGTTGCCCATACCATGAATGGTTACGACTACCAACGATAGCCATTTGCGAGGCAGCCAGACAATCGGCCGAGCCATTAATAAAGAGTGCACCCGGATAGTCACTTATTGCCCGCAGCTGTGGCGGATAACGGGGATCGTCAGCCACCACCAGATGATGTTCAGGGTGATCAAGCCACATCATGATGCGTTCAATTTCCGGGGACGACAGCGCCATAAATGCGACGCTTTGCTTTGGCGTAAGGCCTGCCGCCAGCAAGAGTGCATTATCAATATGTAACTGCTTCATAAGATGGTGCGCCAGACTAACCATCCGATCGCCATAAAGCTGACGAATATTTATCAGCCGGAGCCAAATTTCAGTGGGCGTCATCCATTTCCCCTTGCCAAAAATACTTTTAACAATCTTTGCGATTGGTCACTGATGCTGTCAATCAGCAGGGGATTTGTCTAGAATAGAGGTAATAATCTTTTCAACTCCTGAACACAACTCTGGAAATTTATGGCAGTTTTGCACGTGTTACATATTCCCGACGAGCGTCTTCGCAAAGTCGCTGAGCCGGTTAAAGAAGTGAATGCAGAAATTCAGCGTATCGTTGATGATATGTTCGAAACGATGTACGCCGAAGAAGGCATCGGTTTGGCTGCAACTCAGGTCGATATTCATCAACGTATCATCGTGATTGATGTTTCTGAAAACCGCGATGAGCGTCTGGTGCTGATCAACCCGGAGCTTTTGGACAAAAATGGCGAAACAGGTATCGAAGAAGGTTGCCTGTCTATTCCTGAGCAGCGTGCGCTGGTCCCGCGTGCAGAAACCGTCAAAATCCGCGCGCTCGATCGTGACGGTAATACTTTTGAGCTGGAAGCAGGCGGCCTGCTGGCGATCTGTATTCAGCATGAAATGGATCATTTAGTGGGTAAACTTTTTATCGATTATTTATCGCCACTTAAACAGCAGCGTATTCGTCAAAAAGTTGAAAAACTGGATCGGATGAACGCCCGGGCGTAAGGATAAGGAATATCGTGTCAGAAAAACTTCGCATTATTTTCGCGGGTACTCCCGACTTCGCAGCGCGTCATCTTGACGCGCTGTTGTCATCTGGACATCAGGTCATCGGCGTATTTACTCAGCCCGACCGTCCAGCAGGACGTGGCAAAAAGTTGATGCCCAGCCCGGTAAAAGTTCTGGCGCAAGAAAAAAATATACCGGTATTCCAGCCTGCCTCGTTGCGCCCGCAGGATAACCAGCAGCTTATTGCTGACCTCAATGCCGACGTTATGGTTGTCGTGGCCTATGGGTTGATCCTGCCAAAACCGGTGCTGGACATGCCTCGCCTCGGCTGCATTAATGTCCACGGCTCGCTGCTACCGCGTTGGCGCGGTGCCGCGCCAATCCAGCGCGCTTTATGGGCTGGCGACAGCGAAACAGGCGTAACCATTATGCAAATGGATGTAGGCCTGGACACGGGTGATATGCTTCACATGCTCTCCTGCCCGATTACTACAGATGACACCAGTGCCACGCTGTATGACAAATTAGCGCATCTTGGTCCGCAGGGCCTGATTGAGACTTTGCACCAGTTAGCGACAGGTCGCGCGCAACCGCAGGTACAGGATGAAGCACTGGCAACGTATGCACAAAAACTGAGCAAAGAGGAAGCCCGCGTTGACTGGTCTCTGTCTGCCCGGGAGCTTGAACGCTGTATTCGGGCATTTAACCCATGGCCAATGAGCTATCTGATTATTGACGATCAACCGGTGAAGATTTGGAAAGCATCCGTAATCGATACCCAAAGTGATAGTGCGCCAGGCACCATTATTGACGCAACGAAACACGGTATTCATGTTGCAACAGTTGATGGTGTGCTGAATCTTGAGTCATTACAGCCCGCCGGTAAAAAAGCAATGAGTGCCCAGGATTTGCTGAACTCTCGTCGGGAATGGTTCGTTCCAGGCAGTATATTGTCCTGACGTTTATCTATTCATAAGCCCGGCGTTACCGGGCATTTTTATTTTTGCGGTTATGAAAAAACAATTTAATTTACGCAGCATGGCGGCCCAAGCCGTTGAACAGGTACTTGAGCAAGGCCAGTCATTAAGCCAGGTATTGCCTGCACTGCAGCAAAAAGTGTCTGATAAAGACCGCGCTCTGCTGCAGGAATTATGCTTTGGCGTTTTGCGCACCCTTCCCCAGCTTGACTGGCTTATCAATAAGTTGATGTCACGTCCAATGACGGGCAAACAGCGTACGGTCCATTATTTGATTATGGTCGGTTTCTATCAGCTGCTGCATACCCGAATCCCACCCCATGCTGCGCTTGCAGAGACGGTCGAAGGCGCAGTAGCTATCAAGCGCCCTCAGTTAAAAGGCCTGATTAACGGCGTGTTACGTCAGTTTCAACGTCAGCAGGAGACGCTGCTTGAAGAATTTGCCAGCAGCGATGCACGTTTTCTACATCCCTCATGGCTATTAAAACGCCTACAAAAAGCCTATCCGACGAAGTGGCAAGCAATTGTCGATGCTAATAACGCACGCCCGCCGATGTGGTTGCGCGTGAACCGTAATCATCATACCCGAGATAGCTGGCTTACATTGTTGGCAGAAGCTGGAATGGAAGGTCATCCACATGCTGATTATCCTGATGCTGTTCGCCTCGAATCTCCGGCTTCCGTTCTTGCGTTACCGGGCTTTGACCAGGGCTGGGTGACCGTACAGGATGCCTCCGCACAGGGATGCATGGCGTTTCTTGAGCCACAAAACGGTGAACGTATTTTGGATCTCTGCGCGGCTCCGGGGGGGAAAACAACGCATATTCTGGAAGTGGCTCCTGATGCTCAGGTGCTGGCTGTTGATGTTGATGAGCAGCGACTTTCCCGGGTATATGACAATCTTAAACGACTTGGCATGAAAGCAGAGGTAAAACAAGGCGACGGGCGCACGCCAGCACAATGGTGTGGCGATCGGCAGTTCGATCGCATTCTGTTAGATGCTCCCTGCTCTGCAACTGGCGTGATCCGCCGTCATCCCGACATAAAATGGCTGCGCCGTGACCGGGATATTGCTGAACTGGCAAAACTTCAGGCAGAAATACTGGATGCCATCTGGCCACATCTGAAACGGGGCGGAACGCTGGTTTATGCGACTTGTTCGGTGCTGCCAGAAGAAAATAGTCAGCAAGTTGCGGCCTTTCTGACACGGACCCTGGATGCACGCCTGAGTGTTACCGGTACGCCAGAGCATCCCGGCCAGCAAAATCTACCGGGTGCAGAAGATGGCGATGGCTTCTTTTACGCTAAGCTAATCAAACAGTGAAGATAACGGATCGCGACTGATGAAAATTATTATTCTGGGTGCAGGGCAGGTCGGCGGTACGCTGGCAGAAAACCTCGTCGGGGAAAATAACGATATTACCGTCGTGGATACGAATGGTGAACGTCTGCGCATACTACAGGATAAGTTTGATTTGCGCGTAGTTCAGGGGCACGGCTCGCATCCTCGGGTACTGCGGGAAGCAGGCGCGGACGATGCAGATATGCTGGTCGCCGTGACCAGTTCAGATGAAACCAATATGGTCGCGTGCCAGGTTGCCTACTCACTATTCAATACCCCAAACCGTATTGCCCGCATTCGTGCTCCGGACTATGTACGCGATGCTGAAAAATTGTTTCACTCTGAAGCCGTGCCTATCGATCACCTGATTGCCCCTGAGCAACTGGTCATCGACAGTATTTATCGTCTGATCGAATACCCTGGTGCATTACAAGTAGTCAATTTTGCTGAGGGGATGGTCAGTCTGGCAGTCGTAAAAGCCTATTATGGCGGCCCGCTGGTGGGAAACGCGTTATCAACTATGCGTGAGCATATGCCGCATATCGATACGCGCGTAGCGGCTATTTTCCGTCACGATCGTCCCATTCGTCCTCAGGGTTCAACTATTGTGGAAGCAGGTGATGAAGTATTTTTCATTGCGGCATCACAGAACATCCGCGCAGTGATGAGTGAATTACAACGACTGGAAAAACCGTATAAACGCATCATGCTGGTGGGCGGGGGAAATATTGGCGCGGGGCTGGCGCAGCGTCTGGAAAAAGATTACAGCGTTAAACTAATCGAGCGGGATCAACAACGGGCCGCAGAGCTGGCTGAAAAACTGCAAAATACCGTGGTCTTTTTTGGTGATGCATCGGATCAGGAGCTGCTGGCAGAAGAGCATATCGATCAAGTGGATCTTTTTATTGCCGTAACCAATGATGATGAAGCAAATATCATGTCGGCCATGCTGGCTAAACGCATGGGCGCTAAAAAAGTCATGGTACTGATCCAGAGGCGGGCCTATGTCGATTTAGTCCAGGGCAGCGTAATTGATATCGCCATTTCCCCGCAACAGGCGACTATCTCGGCTCTACTGAGTCACGTTCGTAAAGCCGATATCGTAGGCGTTTCTTCTCTGCGACGGGGCGTCGCTGAAGCTATCGAAGCTGTAGCACATGGCGATGAAAGCACCTCACGCGTTGTAGGCCGCGTTATCGATGATATCAAATTACCGCCGGGCACTATCATAGGCGCTGTAGTCCGCGGCAACGACGTGATGATCGCTAATGATAATCTGCGTATTGAACAGGGCGATCACGTTATTATGTTTTTGACTGATAAAAAATTTATTACTGACGTTGAGCGCCTTTTTCAGCCCAGCCCCTTCTTTTTATAATGACTACCAGGCATTCACTGGATGCCTGCTGTTATCTTCTTTAACCCTCTGGTTAATATGGAATATCCTTATTAACATTCAGTTTTCATGAATGGAAATTATGATGACATTTGTTAAACTTATTACTATCTGAAGGTGTTGAGGAGAGAAAGATGAGTTTTTTTAAAGAGTTCCGTGAATTTGCAATGCGCGGAAACGTGGTTGATTTGGCCGTTGGTGTGATTATCGGCGCGGCGTTCGGTAAAATCGTATCGTCTCTGGTCGCCGATATCATTATGCCACCGCTGGGATTACTTATTGGTGGCGTAGATTTCAAACAGTTTGCACTCACATTACGCCCTGCTACTGGAGATACGCCCGCAGTAATTATGCACTATGGGCTCTTTATCCAGAATATTTTTGATTTTGTTATCGTAGCCTTTGCCATTTTCCTGGCGATTAATGTAATCAATAAACTGCATCGCCGTAAAAAAGAAGAACCAAAAGCGCCGCCTGCCCCCTCTAAAGAAGAAGTATTATTGACGGAAATCCGTGACTTGCTTAAAGAACAGAATAATCGCTCTTAAAGGTCTTTAAAGTAAGAAGGCCAGTGGTAAAAAAGCGATTCGCTTGTTTGCCACTGGCCTCCCAGTTCCCTTTCTTACCGTGTTTCGCTTTACGCAAAAAGCTTCCCTTTCCCTTTTTATTTTTTTCAACACGCTGCCTGAATAACGGATCGTGTAATAGGGCTTCAAGCGCATTATCGTTTATCTGCCCTTTAGTATGCTGATAGCGACTCATAATATCTCCGAAATTGTCATAAAAAACGGCACGAGTGTAGATCTCTGTAGTGAAGAAATCAACACTCCTTAACCAGGCCGCTCGCCCCTTGTTCCAGTGCCTCAAGGATCGAGCAGTACACGCTGCTATGCGCCGTACCACAGCAGGCATCGTTTAGCCTTTGCAAAGAGCGGCGCATGATTTGCAGCTCCTCAATTCTTGCCTCGACATCTGCCAGACGGCTTTGCACAATACTTTTTGATTCCTGACAGGTGTGGTGCTCAGGATCGATCCGGATCGATAAAAGCTCACGAATGGATTCAAGTGTAAATCCCAGCTGCCGGCCATGGCGGATAAACTTGAGGCGCTGGAGATCTTGCTCGCTATATAGCCGAAAACCGCCATCTGTGCGCACTTCATGATCCATCATTTGTTGCTTTTCATAATAGCGGATGGTGTCAGGCGTCACTTCCGCCAGTTTAGCCAGCTCTCCGATACGATACATCATTTTTCCTCACTTACTTTATGCAGCAATCTGTCGGCATATTCACCATGGAGAAAATCTGTGTGGATCCCCGCCTGACGCAGTTTTAACTCAAGCAACAGCAGATGACGATTAATCTCGCAATATTCTGCACTGTCGCGCTGAACATTTTTTAGCAGATCAGCAAGTTTGATAGCGTCTTTACGCTGTTGGAGCTCCGGCGGCAAACATCCGGCATTCTTTAATAGCCGATATCCTGAACGAAGATCTTCCGGTACGTGTGAATCATCATCGAGGATCAATGGTTTACCGCTTCCCGAAAGATTATCAAACTCACCATTACGTTGAGCGTCAAGGATGTGACGTTCTGCCCACTGATCCATTAATAACATAAAGATTCTCCAGGGGATGAGCAAAAAGGGTACAACATTTTCAACAGGTAGGGATATTAGGGATATAAAAAAACCCGCCGAGGCGGGTTTTTTCATGTTACTACAGATTACTCTGCAGCAGCTTCTGCTTTCGACTCAGAGCGATCAACCAGCTCGATGTATGCCATCGGCGCGTTGTCGCCTGCACGGAAGCCACACTTCAG
This sequence comes from Klebsiella sp. RIT-PI-d, assembly GCF_001187865.1. Taxonomy (NCBI): domain Bacteria; kingdom Pseudomonadati; phylum Pseudomonadota; class Gammaproteobacteria; order Enterobacterales; family Enterobacteriaceae; genus Klebsiella; species Klebsiella sp. RIT-PI-d. Next base: position 30,583 of record NZ_LGIT01000008.1, on the reverse strand, counting down.
AATGCGAGTGTAACCACCGGCGCGGCTCGCGAAACGCGGGCCCAGCTCGTTAAACAGTTTTGCCACGATCTCGTTATCACGAGTGCGGGCGAATGCCAGACGACGATTAGCAACGCTATCAGTCTTGGCAAGAGTAATCAGCGGCTCAACTACGCGGCGCAGCTCTTTCGCTTTAGGCAGGGTCGTCTTGATGATCTCATGACGAACCAGTGAACCTGCCATATTGCGGAACATAGCCTGGCGATGGCTGCTGTTGCGGTTCAGTTGACGACCACTCTTACGATGGCGCATGACCTTATCCTTCTCAGTAAAACCTTAACCTGCGATCCGGTTACTCGTCAGCAATGCTTGCCGGCGGCCAGTTTTCCAGGCGCATGCCCAGAGACAGTCCACGCGAAGCGAGCACGTCTTTAATCTCGGTAAGAGATTTTTTACCCAGGTTAGGCGTCTTAAGAAGCTCAACCTCGGTACGCTGTACCAGATCACCGATATAATGGATAGCTTCTGCCTTAAGGCAGTTAGCAGAGCGGACAGTCAATTCCAGATCGTCAACAGGGCGCAGCAGGATCGGATCGAATTCTGGTTTCTCTTCTTTCACCTCTGGCTGACGTACATCACGTAAGTCAACAAAAGCTTCCAGTTGTTCAGCCAGGATGGTTGCCGCACGACGAATCGCCTCTTCAGGATCGATTGTGCCGTTGGTTTCCATTTCGATGACCAGCTTGTCCAGGTCGGTACGCTGCTCTACGCGCGCTGCTTCAACATTGTAGGCAATACGCTCTACAGGGCTGTAGCATGCGTCGACTAGCAGACGGCCGATCGGGCGCTCATCTTCTTCCGAATGAATTCGGGTAGACGCCGGCACATAACCACGGCCGCGCTGAACTTTGATACGCATACTAATAGATGCGTTCTCATCGGTCAGGTGGCAGATCACGTGCTGCGGCTTGACGATTTCGACATCACCGTCGTGGGTGATATCGGCTGCAGTCACAGGGCCAATGCCAGATTTATTCAAGGTAAGAATAACTTCATCTTTTCCCTGAACTCTCACCGCCAGCCCTTTCAGGTTGAGCAGGATTTCCAGGATATCTTCCTGAACGCCTTCTTTGGTGCTGTACTCATGTAGTACACCATCAATCTCAACCTCGGTCACCGCGCAACCCGGCATCGATGAGAGCAGAATACGGCGCAGTGCGTTACCCAGAGTATGGCCAAAGCCACGCTCTAAGGGCTCAAGGGTCACCTTGGCGTGCGTCGAACTCACTTGCTCGATATCTACCAGGCGCGGTTTTAGAAACTCTGTCACAGAACCCTGCATTGTGTCCTCTCTTTGGTACTAAGCTTTACTTGGAGTAAAGCTCGACGATCAGGTGTTCGTTAATGTCCGCAGACAGATCAGAACGCTCAGGCTTACGCTTAAACGTACCTTCCATCTTGCCAGCATCAACTTCCAGCCAGGTTGGCTTTTCACGCTGCTCAGCCAGCTCCAGAGCGGCTTTCACGCGAGACTGCTTCTTCGCTTTCTCACGAATGCTAACAACGTCATTCGCTTTAACCTGATAAGAAGCGATGTTAACAACACGACCGTTTACCATAATGGCTTTATGGCTAACCAGCTGACGTGACTCTGCACGAGTGGCGCCGAAGCCCATACGGTATACAACGTTGTCCAGACGACCTTCCAGCAGAGCCAACAGGTTTTCACCGGTGTTGCCTTTCAGACGTGCTGCTTCTTTATAATAGTTACGGAACTGACGCTCCAGCACACCGTAGATACGGCGAACTTTTTGCTTTTCACGCAACTGCACACCATAGTCAGACAGACGCGGTTTACGCGCACCGTGCTGGCCAGGAGCTTGTTCAATTTTACACTTGGTATCGATCGCGCGAACGCCAGACTTAAGGAATAAGTCGGTGCCCTCACGACGGCTCAGCTTGAGCTTAGGACCCAAATATCTTGCCATTTTCTTTCTCCAACAAACCTGGAAAACGAAGCGTTATACGCGGCGTTTCTTCGGCGGACGACAACCGTTATGAGGGATCGGAGTCACATCAGTAATATTAGTGATGCGGAAACCAGCGGCATTCAGAGCACGAATAGTAGATTCGCGGCCTGGACCCGGACCTTTAACCATAACTTCCAGATTCTTGATACCGTATTCTTTTACAGCATCAGCGCAACGCTCTGCTGCAACCTGAGCTGCAAACGGAGTAGATTTACGCGAACCACGGAAACCGGAACCACCGGCTGTTGCCCAACCCAGCGCGTTACCCTGACGATCGGTAATGGTCACGATGGTGTTGTTAAAAGAAGCATGGATATGAGCCACGCCGTCAGAGACTTGTTTTCTTACACGCTTACGTGCACGAACTGGTGCCTTTGCCATTATTCAATCACCCCGATTATTTCTTGATCGGTTTGCGCGGACCCTTACGGGTACGTGCGTTGGTCTTGGTACGCTGGCCGCGAACCGGGAGACCACGACGATGACGCAAACCGCGATAGCAACCAAGATCCATAAGACGCTTGATGCTCATGCTAACTTCACGGCGCAGATCACCTTCAACGACAAATTTGGCAACTTCGTCACGCAGCGTGTCGATTTGTTCTTCAGACAGCTCACTGATCTTAACATTTTCAGCGATACCCGCTGCAGCCAGAATGGCTTTAGAACGGGTCTTGCCGACACCGTAGATCGAAGTTAATGCGATCACGGCGTGTTTTTGATCAGGAATGTTAATGCCTGCTATACGGGCCACTATGCACTCCTACTATTTAATATGTACGCACCATGCTGAAAAGCCCGTTTTCAGGATACTCGGATGGAAACGTACAGACATACAAAAGATTGGCTGGCTAATCTAGCCAGCTCAACCCAACTTTGCAAGAAAAATATGCGAATAAATCAGCCTTGGCGCTGTTTATGCTTCGGCTCGGCACTGCAAATCACACGGATGACACCATCACGCTTAACGATTTTGCAGTTACGGCATAATTTCTTGACGGAAGCACGAACTTTCATTTTTACTCTCCGTAACTTCTCGAGCGACCTTTAGCGGCTATAGCCTTTGAGGTTCGCCTTCTTCAATGCAGACTCATACTGACTAGACATCATCAGAGTTTGCACTTGAGCCATAAAGTCCATAATCACAACAACAACGATAAGTAACGAGGTCCCACCAAAGTAGAACGGCACTTTCATTGCATCACGCATGAACTCCGGGATCAGGCAGATAAAAGTAATGTACAACGCACCAATCAGAGTCAGACGGGTCATTACTTTATCGATATACTTCGCCGTTTGCTCTCCCGGACGAATTCCTGGTACAAATGCACCGGACTTCTTCAGGTTATCTGCTGTTTCACGCGGGTTGAAAACCAACGCCGTATAGAAGAAACAGAAGAAGATGATTGCAGACGCATAGAGTAACACATAAAGCGGTTGCCCAGGCTGCAAATACAGCGAAATTGTTGTCAGCCAGTTCCAACCGGTACCGCCCCCGAACCATGACGCGATGGTCGCCGGGAACAGAATAATGCTGGAAGCGAAGATTGCCGGGATAACCCCTGCCATATTCACTTTCAACGGTAAATGTGTGCTCTGTGCAGCATACACACGACGACCCTGCTGACGTTTTGCGTAGTTTACCACAATACGGCGTTGACCACGCTCAACAAATACAACAAAGAACGTCACTGCAAATACTAATACTGCAACCAACAGCAACAGGAGGAAGTGCAGGTCGCCTTGACGCGCTTGCTCGATAGTATGGGCAATGGCTGGCGGGAGTCCCGCAACGATACCAGCGAAGATAATGATTGAGATACCGTTACCGATACCACGCTCAGTAATCTGTTCGCCAAGCCACATCAGGAACATAGTCCCTGTAACCAGACTTACAACAGCGGTGAAGTAGAATGCAAAGCCTGGATTCATTACCAGACCTTGCATACCAGGCATATTCGGTAAACCGGTAGCAATACCGATTGACTGGAATATCGCCAGCACCAGAGTGCCGTAACGGGTGTACTGACTAATCTTACGACGGCCAGACTCCCCTTCTTTCTTAAGTTCTGCCAGCGGTGGATAAACCACCGTCAGCAGCTGCACGATAATCGATGCCGAAATATACGGCATGATACCTAGTGCAAAGATTGAAGCACGGCTGAGAGCACCACCAGAGAACATGTTGAACATTTCAATGATGGTGCCTCGCTGTTGCTCAAGCAGTTTGGCAAGTACAGCGGCATCAATACCAGGGATCGGAATGAAAGAGCCAATACGGAACACAATAAGCGCACCGATTACAAACAACAGTCTGCGTTTCAGCTCGCCTAAGCCACCTTTGGCACTTTGAAAATCTAATCCCGGTTGTTTAGCCATCTGCTACTTATTCCTCGATTTTACCGCCAGCAGCTTCGATAGCAGCACGAGCGCCTTTAGTCACGCGCAGGCCACGAACAGTTACCGGAGTCGAAACTTCACCAGACAGGATCACTTTCGCGAACTCGATCTGAATACCGATAATGTTAGCTGCTTTCAGCGTGTTAAGGTCTACTACACCGCCTTCTACTTTCGCCAGGTCAGACAGACGGACTTCCGCTGTGATCGCTGATTTGCGAGAAGTGAAGCCGAATTTCGGCAGACGACGGTACAGAGGCATCTGGCCGCCCTCGAAACCACGACGTACGCCACCGCCAGAACGAGAGTTCTGACCTTTGTGACCACGACCGCCGGTTTTACCGAGGCCAGAACCGATACCACGACCCAGGCGTTTACCCGCCTTTTTAGAGCCTTCGGCCGGAGACAGAGTATTTAAACGCATCTCTTACTCCTCAACTTTAACCATGAAGTAAACCGCGTTGACCATACCACGAACAGCGGGAGTATCCTCGCGTTCTACGGTGTGACCAATACGACGCAGACCCAGGCCAAGCAGCGTTGCCTTGTGTTTCGGCAAACGACCGATTGCACTGCGGGTTTGAGTAATTTTAATAGTCTTTGCCATGGTTTATTTCCCCAGAATTTCTTCAACGGATTTACCACGCTTGGCAGCGACCATTTCTGGAGAATTCATATTTTCCAGGCCATCAATAGTTGCACGAACCACGTTAATCGGGTTGGTGGAACCATATGCTTTAGCCAGTACGTTATGAACTCCAGCAACTTCCAGAACGGCGCGCATTGCACCACCGGCGATGATACCGGTACCTTCGGAAGCTGGCTGCATGAATACACGAGACCCTGTATGCACACCTTTAACCGGGTGCTGCAGAGTGCCGTTGTTCAGCGCGACATTAATCATATTGCGACGGGCTTTTTCCATCGCTTTCTGGATCGCTGCTGGAACTTCACGCGCTTTACCGTAACCAAAACCAACACGACCGTTACCGTCACCCACTACAGTCAGAGCTGTGAAGGAGAAAATACGACCGCCTTTTACGGTTTTAGATACGCGGTTAACCGCGATCAGCTTTTCCTGCAGTTCGCCAGCTTGTTTTTCGATGTGAGACATCTTACACCTCTACCTTAGAACTGAAGGCCAGCTTCACGGGCAGCATCTGCCAGTGCCTGGACACGACCATGATATTGGAACCCGGAACGGTCAAAGGACACATCTTTGATGCCTTTTTCCAGAGCGCGTTCGGCGACAGCTTTACCCACAGCTGCTGCAGCGTCTTTGTTACCGGTGTACTTCAGTTGTTCAGCGATAGCTTTCTCAACAGTAGAAGCAGCTACCAGAACTTCGGAACCGTTCGGTGCGATTACCTGTGCGTAAATATGACGCGGGGTACGATGTACCACCAGGCGAGTCGCACCCAGCTCCTGGAGCTTGCGGCGTGCGCGGGTCGCACGACGGATACGAGCAGATTTCTTATCCATAGTGTTACCTTACTTCTTCTTAGCCTCTTTGGTACGCACGACTTCGTCGGCGTAACGAACACCCTTGCCTTTATAAGGCTCAGGACGACGGTAGGCGCGCAGATCTGCTGCAACCTGACCGATCACCTGCTTATCAGCGCCTTTCAGCACGATTTCAGTTTGAGTCGGACATTCTGCAGTAATACCTGCCGGCAGCTGATGTTCAACAGGGTGTGAGAAACCTAAAGACAGGTTTACTGCATTCCCTTTGATTGCTGCACGATAACCTACACCAACCAGCTGCAGCTTCTTAGTGAAGCCTTCGGTAACACCGATAACCATTGAGTTCAGCAGGGCACGCGCGGTACCAGCCTGAGCCCATGCGTCTACGTAACCATCACGCGGACCGAAGGTCAGTGCATTGTCTGCATTTTTAACTTCAACAGCATCGTTGAGAGTACGAGTCAGCTCGCCGTTTTTACCTTTGATCGTAATAACCTGACCGTCGATTTTTACATCAACGCCGGCAGGAATAACGACCGGTGCTTTAGCAACACGAGACATTTTTTCCTCCGATTAGGCTACGTAGCAGATAATTTCGCCACCAAGACCAGCCTGGCGCGCTGCACGATCAGTCATAACACCTTTAGAGGTAGAAACAACTGCGATACCCAGACCCGCCATAACTTTCGGCAGCTCATCTTTACGTTTATAGATGCGCAGACCTGGGCGACTGATACGCTGAATGCTTTCTACAACAGCTTTACCCTGGAAATACTTAAGAGTAAGTTCCAGTTCCGGCTTGGTGTCGCCTTCAACTTTAAATTCTTCAATAAAGCCTTCTTCCTTCAGCACGTTGGCGATTGCCACTTTCAGCTTGGAGGAAGGCATGGTGACCGCAGCTTTATTCGCGGCCTGACCGTTACGGATACGGGTCAGCATATCCGCGATCGGATCTTGCATGCTCATCTGTCTTTACTCCCGTGATTCAATTGGTGACAATTACCAGCTAGCCTTTTTCAGACCCGGGATTTCACCGCGCATAGCGGCTTCACGGACCTTAATACGGCTCAACCCGAACTTCCGCAGGAAAGCGTGCGGACGACCAGTTTGACGGCAGCGGTTACGCTGACGAGACGGGCTGGAATCACGCGGCAGAGTCTGCAGCTTGAGAACAGCATCCCAACGATCTTCGTCGGAAGCGTTCACATCAGAGATGATTGCTTTGAGTTCAGCGCGTTTAGCGAAGAATTTTTCAGCTAAAGCCACGCGCTTTACTTCGCGTGCTTTCATTGATTGCTTTGCCATGAACGTAACCCTGGTTTACTTGCGGAACGGGAAGTCAAAGGCAGCCAGCAGAGCACGGCCTTCTTCGTCAGATTTCGCGGTAGTGGTAATGGTAATATCCATGCCACGTACGCGATCGACTTTGTCATAGTCGATTTCTGGGAAGATGATCTGCTCACGGACACCCATGCTGTAATTGCCACGACCGTCGAATGACTTAGCGGACAGGCCACGGAAGTCACGGATACGCGGTACAGCAATAGTGATCAGGCGCTCAAAGAACTCCCACATGCGTTCGCCACGCAGAGTTACTTTACAGCCGATCGGATAGCCCTGACGGATTTTGAAGCCTGCAACTGATTTGCGTGCTTTGGTGATCAACGGCTTTTGACCGGAGATTGCTGTTAAGTCAGCTGCTGCGTTATCCAGCAGTTTCTTATCAGCGATCGCTTCACCAACACCCATGTTCAGGGTGATCTTCTCGACCCGAGGGACTTGCATGACAGAATTGTAGCCGAACTCTTCAAGGAGTTTTTTGACTACTTCGTCTTTGTAGTAATCATGCAGTTTCGCCATCGTACTACTCCAAATTACTTGATAGTTTCGCTATTAGACTTGAAGAAACGGACTTTTTTGCCGTCTTCGAATCTAAAGCCTACACGGTCAGCCTTGCCGGTTGCCGCATTGAAGAGAGCAACGTTAGAAACCTGAATAGCAGCTTCTTTTTCAACGATGCCGCCTGGTTGGTTCAGAGCCGGAACCGGCTTCTGGTGTTTCTTAACCAGGTTGATACCTTCAACGATGACCTTGCCGGAAGACAGGACATTCTTAACTTTACCGCGCTTACCTTTATCTTTACCGGTTAACACGATAACTTCGTCATCACGACGGATTTTAGCTGCCATGATTCGCTCCTTAGAGTACTTCTGGTGCCAGAGAGATAATTTTCATGAACTTTTCAGTACGAAGTTCACGAGTTACCGGCCCAAAGATACGCGTGCCGATTGGCTGCTCACTGTTATTGTTTAAAATAACGCATGCATTACCATCGAAGCGAATGACAGAACCGTCAGGGCGACGAACACCCTTTCTGGTGCGCACCACTACCGCCTTCAGCACATCGCCTTTTTTGACCTTACCACGCGGAATTGCTTCCTTGATGGTGATCTTGATGATGTCGCCGACGCCTGCGTAGCGACGGTGCGAGCCACCCAGAACCTTGATACACATTACGCGACGTGCACCGGAGTTGTCGGCGACGTTCAGCATAGTCTGTTCTTGGATCATTTCAGTGCTCCGCTAATGTCAACTACTACCTGAGACTCCAAATTCAGAGCCATTAAAAAGCCCCATATATCGAGGGCGCGGCATTATAACACCACTTTTCGAATATGGGTAGAAAAAATAAACGGCCCAGTTTTGAGCCGTTTATTTGTATCAAGCACGGTACTGTATTACAGAACCGCTTTCTCTACAACTCGAACCAACGTCCAGGACTTAGTCTTGGACAGCGGACGGCATTCACGGATTTCAACCTTGTCGCCGATACCACATTCGTTGTTCTCGTCGTGTACGTGCAGTTTGGTCGTACGTTTGATGAATTTACCGTAGATCGGGTGTTTCACAAAACGTTCGATAGCAACAACAATGGATTTCTCCATTTTGTCGCTAACAACGCGACCTTGCAGAGTACGGATTTTATCGGACATTACGCACCCGCCTTCTCAGTCAGTAAAGTCTTAACGCGTGCGACATCACGACGCACTTGCTTCAACAGGTGAGACTGTTGCAGCTGGCCACTTGCTGCCTGCATACGCAGGTTAAACTGCTCGCGCAGTAAGTTCAGCAGTTCGGCGTTCAGCTCTTCAACGCTTTTCTCACGCAGCTCTTTTGCTTTCATTACATCACCGTCTTAGTTACAAAGGTGGTTTTAATCGGCAGTTTCGCTGCTGCCAGCTTGAATGCTTCACGGGCCAGCTCTTCCGGTACGCCGTCCATTTCATACAGGACTTTACCCGGCTGAATCAAGGCAACCCAATACTCTACGTTACCTTTACCTTTACCCATACGCACTGCCAGCGGCTTTTCAGTGATCGGTTTGTCCGGGAATACACGGATCCAGATCTTACCTTGACGCTTAACTGCACGGGTCATAGCACGACGTGCTGCTTCGATCTGACGGGCAGTCAGACGACCACGGCCAACAGCTTTGAGACCGTAAGTGCCGAAGCTAACATCCGCGCCCGCAGCCAGACCACGGTTGCGGCCTTTGTGCATCTTACGGAATTTTGTACGCTTTGGTTGTAACATCAGCGACGCTCCTTATTTACGGCCTTTACGCTGCTGCTTTTTAGGTTGCGCAGCCGGTTTTTCCGGTTGTTCAACAGCAGCCATACCACCCAGGATCTCGCCTTTGAAGATCCACACTTTAACGCCGATTACACCGTAAGTGGTGTGCGCTTCAGAGGTGTTGTAGTCAATGTCAGCACGCAGAGTGTGCAGAGGTACGCGACCTTCGCGGTACCATTCGGTACGTGCGATTTCCGCGCCGCCCAGACGGCCGCTAACTTCAACTTTGATACCTTTAGCGCCCAGACGCATTGCGTTCTGTACCGCACGCTTCATAGCACGACGGAACATAACACGACGTTCCAGCTGTGAAGTGATGCTGTCAGCAACCAATTTTGCGTCCAGTTCAGGCTTACGCACTTCGGCGATATTGATCTGGGCAGGAACGCCAGCAATATCAGCTACGACTTTGCGCAGTTTTTCTACGTCTTCGCCTTTCTTACCGATAACGATACCCGGGCGAGCAGTGTGAATAGTCACACGAATGCTTTTAGCCGGACGCTCGATAACGATACGAGATACAGACGCTTTAGCCAGTTCCTTTGTCAGGTACTGACGTACTTTAAAATCGCTGTCCAGGTTGTCAGCGAATTCTTTGGTGTTCGCAAACCAGGTTGAATTCCATGGTTTTACAATACCCAGGCGAATACCATTAGGATGTACTTTCTGACCCATTGCTAGTCTCCAGAGTCTCAGCGATCGGACACAACCACAGTAATGTGGCTGGTGCGCTTCAGGATGCGATCTGCACGACCTTTAGCACGCGGCATAATGCGCTTCATGCTCGGGCCTTCGTCTACGAAAATTTTCGCAACTTTCAGATCGTCAATGTCAGCGCCATCGTTGTGTTCAGCGTTAGCAATGGCAGATTCCAGGACTTTCTTGACCAGTACAGCCGCTTTCTTATTGGTGTAGGTCAAAATGTCCAGAGCCTGCGACACTTTCTTACCGCGGATAAGGTCAGCAACAAGGCGAACCTTCTGAGCAGAAGAACGAGCGTGGCGATGTTGAGCTAAAGTTTCCATCTCTTCCTCCTACTTATTTCTTCTTGGCTTTTTTATCAGCCGCGTGACCGCGATAAGTACGGGTCGGTGCAAATTCACCCAGTTTGTGACCGACCATTTCGTCGGAAACAAATACCGGAACGTGCTGACGACCATTATGGACAGCGATGGTCAAACCGATCATGTTAGGAAAGATCGTTGAACGACGGGACCAAGTGCGCAGGGGCTTCTTGTCTCCGCTTTCCACCGCTTTCTCTACCTTCTTCAGCAAGTGCAGGTCAATAAAAGGACCTTTCTTGAGAGAACGTGGCATGGCTTATCCTCTAAAATTATTTGCTACGGCGACGTACGATGAATTTATCAGTACGCTTGTTGCTGCGGGTCTTCTTACCTTTGGTCTGTACGCCCCACGGTGAAACCGGGTGCTTACCAAAGTTACGACCTTCACCACCACCATGTGGGTGATCGACCGGGTTCATCGCAGTACCGCGAACGGTAGGACGAACACCACGCCAGCGTGCAGCACCTGCTTTACCCAGAACGCGCAGCATATGCTCAGCATTGCCAACTTCGCCCATGGTTGCACGGCATTCTGCTTCTACTTTACGCATTTCACCAGAGCGCAGACGCAAGGTGACATAAGCACCATCACGAGCAACGATCTGAACGTAAGTACCAGCGGAACGCGCCAGCTGACCGCCTTTACCTGGTTTCATTTCTACGTTATGAACGGTAGAACCAACCGGGATATTGCGCATCGGCAGGGTGTTACCTGCTTTGATTGCAGCATCAACGCCAGATTGGATCTGGTCGCCAGCTTTCAGGCCTTTAGGGGCCAGGATGTAACGGCGTTCGCCATCTTTGTACAGAACCAGCGCGATGTTCGCGGAACGGTTCGGATCGTACTCAAGACGTTCAACAACAGCCGGGATACCATCTTTGTTGCGTTTAAAGTCAACCAGACGATAAGCCTGCTTATGGCCACCACCGATATGGCGGGTGGTGATACGGCCATTGTTGTTACGACCACCGGATTTGCTGTTTTTTTCAACCAGCGGAGCAAAAGGTTTGCCCTTGTGCAGCTCTGGGTTGACCACTTTAACGACGTGGCGACGACCCGGAGATGTCGGTTTACACTTAACAACTGCCATTGTATTACTCCTCCGACTTACTCAGCGCCGCCAACGAAGTCCAGATTCTGGCCTTCTTTCAGGGTGACGTAAGCTTTTTTCCAGTCGCTACGACGACCGATACGCTGTCCGTGACGTTTAACTTTCCCTTTAACAACCAGGGTGTTAACGACTTCGACTTCGACTTCAAACAGTTTCTGCACAGCAGCTTTGATCTCTGCTTTGGTCGCGTCTTTAGCAACTTTGAGAACGATGGTGTTAGTTTTTTCCATCGCAGTAGACGCTTTTTCAGAAACGTGCGGTGCACGAAGCACCTTCAGTAAACGTTCTTCACGAATCATGCCAGCATCTCCTCAACTTGCTTAACAGCATCAGCAGTCATTACGACTTTGTCGAAGGCGATCAGGCTAACCGGGTCGATACCAGTTGCATCGCGTACGTCAACCTTGTGCAGGTTGCGCGCAGCCAGGAACAGGTTCTCGTCCAGCTCACCGGTGATGATCAACACATCTTCCAGAGCCATGTCTTTCAGTTTCTGTGCCAGCAGCTTGGTTTTCGGTGCTTCAACAGAGAACGTCTCGACAACGATCAGACGATCCTGACGTACCAGTTCGGACAGAATGCTTTTCAGCGCGCCGCGGTACATCTTTTTGTTAACTTTTTGACTGTGGTCCTGCGGACGCGCAGCGAAGGTCACGCCACCTGAACGCCAGATCGGGCTCTTAACAGAACCTGAACGCGCACGGCCGGTGCCTTTCTGGCGCCATGGCTTTTTGCCGGAACCAGTTACTTCAGCACGAGTTTTCTGAGCACGAGTGCCCTGACGAGCTCCAGCTGCATAAGCAACAACAACCTGGTGTACCAGCGCTTCGTTGAAATCACGACCGAAGGTAGTTTCGGAAACAGTCAGCGCGCTCTGCGCGTCTTTCAATACTAATTCCATTGCTATCTCCTCACGCCTTCACAGCTGGTTTAACGATCAGGTCGCAGCCGGTTGCACCCGGGACAGCACCTTTAACCAGCAGCAGGTTGCGCTCAGCGTCAACGCGTACTACGTCAAGGCTCTGAACGGTGACACGCTCGTTACCCATCTGCCCTGCCATTTTCTTGCCTTTGAACACTTTGCCCGGAGTCTGGTTCTGACCGATAGAACCCGGAACGCGGTGGGACAAGGAGTTACCGTGAGTAGCGTCCTGGGTACGGAAGTTCCAGCGCTTAACGGTACCTGCGAAACCTTTACCTTTAGAGGTACCGGTTACGTCAACTTTTTTGACTTCAGCAAACAGCTCAACGCTAATGTCCTGACCTACAGTGAACTCTTCGCCTTCAGCAAGACGGAATTCCCACAGACCACGGCCAGCTTCAACGCCAGCTTTAGCGAAGTGACCCGCTTCAGGTTTGGTTACACGGTTAGCTTTTTTAGCACCGGTGGTAACCTGAATTGCGCGGTAGCCATCGTTAGCCAGGTCTTTAACCTGAGTAACGCGGTTTGCTTCAACTTCGATTACGGTTACTGGGATAGAAACGCCATCTTCAGTGAAGATGCGGGTCATACCCACTTTTTTACCGACTAAACCAATCATTGTTTCAACCTCTCAATCGCTCGATGACCTGATTAACCCAGGCTGATCTGCACGTCAACACCGGCAGCCAGATCCAGACGCATCAGAGCATCAACGGTTTTTTCAGTTGGCTCAACGATGTCAACCAGACGCTTGTGAGTGCGGATTTCGTACTGATCGCGCGCGTCTTTGTTAACGTGCGGAGAGATCAGAACGGTAAAACGCTCTTTGCGGGTCGGCAGCGGGATCGGACCACGGACCTGCGCACCAGTGCGCTTGGCAGTCTCGACGATTTCCGCGGTTGATTGATCGATCAGACGATGATCAAACGCTTTAAGACGGATACGGATTCTTTGGTTCTGCATGAGACCAGAAGCTCCAGTTATTTATAGACGAAAAAAATTACTCCTCACACCCATTACGATTGATGGGGGAGTGTAATCGTTCTTACGTAGCCCCCTAATTGGGAGCATTGTAGACAACAAAATGCGTTGCCTGGGTTCATATCGAACCAGCTGTCAATAATGACAGGCCCGCGCATTATACGTATTTACAGACTTAATGCAAGTGAACCGACTCGATAATAACCAGTATTTCAGGCAAAGTGCTACTGCTGGTCGATTTCAGCCATTGCCTGCTTTACCCTCGCCTTTAAGTCGGCGTTTGCGCCAGGTTCTTGCGCCTCATCTGACGGCCTGGTGCTGGTGCCGTCATCGGCTGCATCCTCTATATCAATTTCTGGCAGCGGCCTCTTCTTATAGATGAAGTGCTCATCAGACAGATGGTAGCTTTCTGCGACATGTTTCGACTCTACCGCTGCGTGTCGGATGTATAGGCTATGTACATAAAATCCAATTATTAAAAAGGCAACGGCATACACCAGCCAACCAATTGCCATCCCTGAACTACGCCATAAGGTGAATGGCATATTCGGCTGGTCAAAGCGCTCATATGCGGCCAAAACCTCTTTCCTTTCCATATTCATGGCTTTCCTCTGTCCTGTAAAAGTCCGGGACTTTCGTCCAGCGCCTGCCATAGACGGATAAGCGACAACCGTCCTGCAATGCCGTCGACCTGAATGTTATTTTGTTTTTGAAACTGGCGGATTTTTTCAGTTAGTAAAGGGCTCCACTCTCCCGTACCTTCTGATTCGACATTCAACACACGGCTGAGCATGGTATCAAGCCAAAGAATATCATCCGGTTCACTGTGCTTAGTAATGGCCAGGTTGCCTTCAGGCGAAGGTTTCCACATCAACCTGTAATTACCGTCCCATACGCTGGTAAACCACGCTTTATCGATGATCCACGTTTTTACACCGGACAGTGCGGTTAGCGTCTTATCGCCTGCGCCAATGATTACCACCGGCACACGGGCATTATTAATGTTTAGCGTAGCAATCCACGGAAGCCCCTGTGCCTGAAGCGATACCAGCGTATCTGAGCCGGACAAACAAACCATTCCAGCCCTGAAAGCCTGGTCGCACCACGCATCTTCTTTGTCAACTTCATATCCCCAGACGCTATAAAGCAGGGCGAGAGAATCATTGGCAGACATAGTTTCGGAAGTTAATTCGGGAGATGCGTGCACAGGAGCCTGTAATGCGGTGGATAACAGATTCGCCGACATTAACCAACGTGAGAGTGGCTGATTGAACGTCCAGCCGCCTCCCGCAAATAATGCAGCCACCATTATTAGCGCAATACTGGTGACAACCTTTCGCCCCGGAGCAGGCAAACGACGTAATACATCGCGTTGCCTGGCCAGGTTGATAGCAACTTCCTGCCCGCCTTCTTCCGGGCTATTACTACTACATTGTAAATAATGCCCTGCTCGCGCTACCAGCTGTAAATCCCCCCGACACCGTTTCATAATGCGATGAATAAATCGATCCGGAAGTGAGTCCGCAGCATCTTGCTTAAGGGCTGCATAGAAAGCGATGACTGTACGACAGTCATGATGATCAGGCGCGGGTATATTGAGCCACAGCGGATGCATCTGGCGTAGCTGACGCTGTTGACGTCGATTGAAGTTGCCGGTTAGCAACAACCGTGCTTTCGGCATTATTGCGAGAAACGTCTTAACGATAGAAACAATTTCTTTTATTAATGTGTCGGCATCCTCAAGGATAAATAAAGGCATAGCGCCTTGCGTATCACCCATTGCGCGCAACATGCTGCGCCAGAGCGCCTCAAAAGACCAGGACTGTCCGATAAAGTTGTCGGAATGTTGAGTATCGGCGGTAATGATCCCCTCCCATTGATAGCCTCTTCTTTGCACCGGGCTTATCATCACGACCCGGTGTGACCAGGCATCCAGGACGCCGCGGGCAACTCTACTTTTTCCCGTACCTTTATCGCCCTGTAAAACCAGCCACTGCTCTTGTAGTAATGCGGAAACAATATTATCCCGCAACAGGTAATGGCGGGCAGTATAAAAATTATTGAACTCATCCATGAATAGTCGTATTTTCCCAAGATGTTATTTCATTCCTGAAGCAGGAAAACATTTTATCAAAACTCTTGTCGCTTGACAGCAACCAATTATACTATTGCCAACAGCAACAAGAAATAGATTCATTGTTCAGCCGCATGCAATTATAAAATTATGATAACCAATTTACGCATATTAAAAGGCGCATCACCTTGCTGGATGATATATCCGATTATTATATTGACCAGCATTATAATATCATTTGTTTGCATTCATTCAGGATATAACAAGTGGAAGGTGGGTGCATCACTACAGAAAAAAGACAATTATATTCATAGGATAGATAATCTGGATACAAAAAATAAATGGCATCTATCAACCACGCCACTCACTCAGCCTGGCATGCCTGTATCGTCGGCAGAAAAAGTTGATATACTGCCCACTATTACTGTTAGCGGAATTATTAATAGTTCAGATAAATTAACGTCGCGTGCCATTTTGTTGGAGGGTGAAGATCAGAATGTCTATGCCATTAATGATGTTCTAAAATCTGCTGCCAATACGCGCATTACTGATATTACTAAAAATGAGGTCACTCTGAAGTCGGGCGCGCAGACGCACCGCCTTTCGCTGCTGGCCGAACTGCCCTCCGGAGCAGCAGCACCCGAAGATGCGCATCATACGGCAGTATTATCCGACTTTATTGAAACCAAACCGGTAAGAGGTAATAATGTTTTACATGGATTACGTATTTTCCCACGCCAGCAGGCTGAACGTTTTACTGGCTCTTCTCTTGAACCTGGAGATATGGCAATTAGGTTAAATAATATCTCGCTGACCCAGCAGGATAACATCATTAAAGCGCAAGAGGCGCTTAGACATCTTCAGATAGCTCAGTTCACCGTATTACGCAATTCATCACCGCGATTAATTAACATCTCAGTTCAGCAATTCCAGGGAAAAAAGGAAGATTAAATGGGATGCACCACGCTACATCGGCAGTTGAAAGGTTTGTCATTTTTATTTTTATTGGCCGCGCCCTGTAGGCCCGTACTTGCGGCTAACTATACCGCTAACTTTAACAATGCAGATATTCAGAGTTTTGTGAGTATTGTCGCGCAAAACACCGGTAAAACTATTTTGATAGATCCTGACGTCAAAGCGTCAATTTCTGTCAGAAGTACAGATACCTTCAACGAAGATGAATACTATCAGTTTTTCCTGAGCGTCCTCGATCTCTATGGTTTCTCAATAGTTACACTTGATAATGGATTATTGAAAGTTGTTCGTTCAGAAAAGATTAAAACGCTGCCTGGAAAAGTCTCAACTGGAACACAGCCCGCTAAAGGCGAAGAGTTAGTCACGCATATCGTCTCGCTGGAAAATGTGCCCGCCCGGGTATTATCCCCGTTGCTTCGACAGATGCTTGATGGTGAAAGCGTGGGTAACGTTGCCCATTATGAACCTTCAAATGCGCTGATTATTACAGGTAAAGCGTCGACGGTTAATCGTCTGCTGGAGGTCGTCAAGCGCGTAGATGTTATGGGGGATGCCGCAGAACAGATTTTCACACTGAAGTATGCTTCAGCAACCGATCTGGCCGAGGTTCTTAACAATCTCTCACGCGAAAATGGTAAAGAAGCAAAGCCTGCCACGTTACAAGCCACAGTCATTGCTGATAAACGCAGTAATGCACTTATCGTCAGCGGTTCTGAACAAGCGCGGGCACGGATGGCACGCCTTATCTCCCGCCTTGATACGCAGGAACAAGGCCAGGGTAATACGCGTGTCTGGTATTTGAAGTATGCAAAAGCGGACAAACTGGTTGATGTACTCACCGGCGTCACGCAAAAAATGAAAGATGATAAAAACAATAATTCGAAATCGTCTGTCAGCGGTAACAATAACGACATTTCGATTACGGCGGATGAGCAGACTAACTCTCTGGTGGTGACCGCAGATCAGGGCATTCTTCAACAACTGGGAGATGTGATTGCAAAGCTGGATATCCGCCGCGCACAAGTGCTGGTTGAGGCCATCATTGTTGAAGTTCAGGACGGTAAAGGGATCAACCTTGGGGTCCAGTGGATAAATAAAAATGTGGGTATGCAGCAGTTTACCAAGACTAATCTCCCCATCTTTAACGCTGCTCAGGGAATCGATGAGTTCAAAAAACAGGGTGGTATGACCAGCGATAATCCTGCTTATAACCTGTTTAGCAATTTTAACGGCATGGCGGCTGGTTTCTTCAACGGCGACTGGGGAATGTTACTGACAGCGCTGAGCAGTAACAGTAAAAACGATATTCTTTCAACTCCCAGCATCGTCACGCTCGACAATAAAGAAGCCTCTTTTAATGCTGGCCAGGATGTCCCTGTCCTCAGCGGTTCACAAACGACCTCAGGTGATAATATTTACAACACCGTTGAGCGAAAAACCGTGGGTACCAAGCTTAAAGTCACACCTCAAATCAATGAAGGTGATTCAGTATTAATGGAAATTGAGCAGGAAGTTTCCAGCGTCGACTCTACGGCAACCTCCTCTTCACTCGGCCCAACCTTCAATACCAGAACGATTCAAAATGCGGTGCTGGTGAAAAGTGGCGAAACAGTTGTGCTGGGCGGATTGATGGATGATGCCAGCAAGCAAGAAGTGTCGAAAGTGCCAATTCTGGGCGATATCCCTCTGATTGGACAGTTATTCCGTTACACCTCGAACGAAAAAAGTAAACGTAACCTGATGGTTTTCATCCGTCCCACGATTATTCGTGACGATGACGTTTACCGCTCGTTGTCGCGAGATAAATATACCGGCTTTAAAGCGATGCAGGAAGAGAGAGCCCAGAAGCAAAATAGTACGCTTCTTAATGTTGAGAGCATTGAGCAGCTCAATGACAGCGGGTTTAAGGAAAAAAATACTACATCAGCTCATCCGGTGGCTAAAAACCCCTTCACCAGTGGAGGGAAAAAATGACCTCATTTACATGGAAAAAAGCCCAACGTTATGGAGTTGTCATACATCAGGGAGAGCTTATTTACACTGAAAACACGTCGATTGAGCACATGCTGGAAGTTGCCGCTGCAGCGAATGATTGCCATCGATTTAGCCGTCTTCCTTCTCAACAATTTGAGGAAAAACTGGAGCAGATATATCAACAACACAGCGGTAGCGCCCAGCTGATTGCTGAGGACATCGATAAATTCGACGATCTCAATATACTTTCCGAAGAGATCCAAACGAATGAAGACCTTCTCAATGAACAGTCTGAAGCCCCTGTCATCAGACTGATTAATGCCGTTCTCAGCGAGGCTATCAAAGAACATGCCTCAGACATTCATATCGAAGTTTTTGAAAAAACGATGGGCATTCGCTTTCGGGTGGACGGTGTGCTCCGTCCGGTCGTGCAGCCAAATAAGAAGCTAGCAACATTGCTTATCTCACGAATAAAAGTGATGGCAAGGCTGGATATTGCCGAAAAAAGGCTGCCGCAGGATGGTCGCATTACGCTAAAAATAGGTCAGCGAAATGTCGATGTCCGCGTTTCTACGCTTCCTTCACAGCATGGTGAACGTGTCGTGTTACGTTTACTCGACAAAACCAGTCTGCGCCTGTCGCTGGAAAGACTGGATATGTCAGTGGAAGATACGCAGGCGCTGAAAGATCTGATTGCCCTTCCCCACGGCATTATTCTGGTTACCGGTCCCACGGGCTCGGGTAAAAGTACCACTCTTTACGCCATTCTTTCTGCACTAAACAGTCCTGAACGCAACGTCCTGACAGTTGAAGATCCTATTGAGTATGAGCTGGAAGGCATCGGACAGACACAGGTCAACAGCCGGGTAGATATGTCCTTTGCCCGCGGGCTGCGCGCCATTTTACGTCAGGATCCTGACGTGGTGATGGTAGGTGAGATACGTGATGCTGAAACAGCTCAAATTGCCGTTCAGGCCTCGTTAACCGGACATCTGGTTCTTTCAACCTTGCATACAAACAGTGCCAGTGGCGCAATAACGCGGCTGCGGGATATGAGTATTGAATCGTTCCTGCTCTCATCATCGCTAGTGGGCGTCATCGCTCAGCGCCTGATAAGACGGTTATGCGATCGGTGCAAGGTGCCCTATCCCGTTACCCATCAACAACAGCAACTATTGCTTGCTCAGGGGATAAACGCGTCCCAGCTCTGGCAAGCAGAAGGCTGCCCAATATGCAGACAGAGCGGGTATCAGGGGCGCCTGGCGATCCATGAACTTCTCAGGGTCACGCCGGAACTGCGCGAGGCTATTCATACAGAAGTTAATGAGCAGCAACTGGAGCAAATCCAGCGTCGTCATCACCGCAGCCTGCTGGCTAATGGCCTTCGGGCGGCGGCAGAAGGGATGACGTCGCTGGAGGAAGTACTACGAGTCACATCGGAAGGGCAAGCAGCCACGGAGAAATCTGCATGAAATTTAGCTGGTCGGCCATCGATGCAAAAGGAAATCGTCATACCGGCGTTAGCGATGCAACGAGTGAACGAGAGGTGGTCGCGCAGTTACGACGTCAGGCGCTGCTACCCGAAACTATAAAATCTCAGCGGGCCAGGCCAGCACTAAATCCCTTCCCTAAACGGATAAGCCACAGTGAACTGACGCTTTTTACACGTCAGCTCGCAACACTTATCGCCGCGGCGTTGCCGCTGGATGAAGCGCTCGCTGTCGTTCAGCAGCAAAAAGAAAACAAGAGTCTGGCCGAAGTCATCAATGCCCTTCGTCTGGCGATCCTCGAAGGACAATCACTTTCTACAGCAATGCAGAGCCACCCTCGCCTGTTTGATACGGTCTTTTGCACGCTAGTAAAAGCAGGTGAAACCGTTGGCCAGCTCGGTGCGGTTCTGGAAAAGCTGGCGGATTACAATGAAGCACGGCAGCGAATGCGCAGTAAACTTACCCAGGCTTTGATTTACCCTTCTCTGCTCACGACAGTCGCTATTTTGGTGGTTGTTATTTTGCTTACGACGGTGGTTCCCAAAGTTGCAGCGCAGTTTATCCATCTCAAACACGAACTTCCGCTTACCACCCGGACCCTGCTCGCCATTAGCCATTTTTTGTCCGTCTATGGGCCGTGGGTCCTGCTTGCTCTTATTTGCGCCGGGGCCGGGTTTTCTTTCTGGATTAGGCAAAAAGGAAACCGGCATCGTTTTCACCGCTGGCTCATTCAGTTCCGATTAACTGCCCCACTGGTATGCGCGGTTAATAGCGCCCGCTATTTACGCGCCCTGAGCATTCTCAACGGCAGCGGCGTTCCTCTCTTGCAGGGAATGTCGCTTTCCGCTGAAGGGGTGAGTAATCAGGAAATACGCCAGCGGCTAAGTGAAGCGGCTGAAAGCGTTCGCCAGGGAAATAGTGTTAACCAGTCGCTGGAAAGAACAAACATTTTTCCCACCATGATGATCTACATGATCGCTTCAGGTGAGAAAAGCGGTCAGCTTGGAGAGCTTATGCAAAGGGCAACGGAAAATCAGGAAGTTCAACTACAAAATCGTATTACTTTGACGCTGGCCATTTTTGAACCGGCATTAATTGTCGTAATGGCCATGATCGTGTTGTTCATCGTCGTATCGGTTATGCAACCTATTTTACAACTCAACTCTTTAATGAACTAAGGACGGTTTATGAATCTGCGCACACAAGTAACAGAACGTGGTTTTACGCTGATGGAATTGATGGTGGTGATAGTCATCCTCGGGGTGCTCGCCAGTCTGGTCGTACCTAATCTCATGGGTAATAAAGATCGTGCAGATAAGCAAAAAGCAGTGAGTGATATCCTGGCGCTCGAAAATGCTCTGGACATGTACAAGCTGGACAATCACCGTTATCCCACTACCGAACAAGGTCTTGAAGCGCTCATCACAGCGCCAGAACTGTCACCTCGTGCCGAAAACTACAATCCTGACGGCTATATTCGACGTCTGCCAGACGATCCGTGGGGTAACGGCTATATCCTGATAAGTCCGGGAGAGCATATGGTGATTGATATCAGTTCCGCAGGCCCCGATGGCGAGCCGGGCACAGCAGATGATATCAATAATTGGGATAACAACAAAAAACCACGCTAACTATGACTCATCAGAAAGGATTCACACTGCTGGAAGTGCTGCTGGTGATCGTCATTATTGCCGTTTCAGCGGCAGGCATTGTGACCATGCAAAGCGAGCGACTGGGGCCGTCAGGAAAGCTGCGCCAGCAGGTTGAAATATTCAGTCAAACGGTCGAGTTTGCCGCAGATTTGGCTCTGCTGGAAAAGCATGTCGTCGGCTTACAGTTGACGACTGACGGTTGGCTATTTTATCAGCCGATCCGGGATCCTGCTCATGGATGGCAATGGGAAGAAATGGCCAATAGCGATAACCTGCCCCTGACAGGACAGTGGGGAGCATCCCTAAAACCCGACGTAGCCCCACCACCTGAGCGTGCGAAACCACAAATTATTATTCTACCGGATGGTTATGTCACGCCATTTGCATTGGGATTCAGCCATCAAAATGGCGGAGCGATGTTATCTTTACGCTGTAACGGCTCATTGCCACTGGATATCCGTCTTCCGGAGGAGCCTCAATGAAGCAACAAAGCGGCATGCTCCTTCTTGAGGTTCTTCTGGCAATGGCGATCTTTGCAACAGCCGTCGCAGGGCTGACCGGCAGTATGCAGTGGCAACTGACGGCCCTTGACACCCTCAAAGCTGAAACCCTGGCATTATGGGTTGCTGACAATACGCTAGCCAGTACGCTTACTGATGCAACCGCTACGGGCAAAGGACAGTCCTCTCAGCTTAATGAGACCTTCGTCTGGCAGCTCTCTTCAGAGCCTCGAAATCAGCGCGCCATAATACAAAAAAAGGTCAGCGTTACCTCATTGAGTGGGCGAAATCTGAGCCTCTACGCCTGGACGCCGGACAGTCAAACGACAGAGGCCAAACATGAGTAAGCTGTCACGGGGCTTTACGCTGCTGGAAGTCATGCTGTCTATCGCTATCTTCTCCACGCTTATTTTTTT
Organism: Klebsiella sp. RIT-PI-d; assembly: GCF_001187865.1. Classification (NCBI taxonomy): domain Bacteria; kingdom Pseudomonadati; phylum Pseudomonadota; class Gammaproteobacteria; order Enterobacterales; family Enterobacteriaceae; genus Klebsiella; species Klebsiella sp. RIT-PI-d. The sequence goes on along the minus strand of NZ_LGIT01000008.1, from coordinate 7,920 downwards.
GGCTACGCTCATTTTTTCACAGGCGACAGAACAGCATCAGCGTGCAAAGCAGACTGCCGATGATTTTGATGCCGTTCAGCATACAATGCTAATGCTGGAAAATGATTTAATGCAGTATGTCCCGCGGAAAAACCGTCAAACCGCTCAGTCATTTTCAGGTGAAAAAGACGGTGTGATCTTTACAACCCAGGTACGAGATCCTGCCCTTCCCTTCAGAGCCGCGTTTGTGATGGCAACGGTTCACTGGTATGTCAAAGACGGGCGCTTATTTCGCGCAACAAGACGCGTTCCTGACGGCAAGGAGGAGAACAGACCGCAGGTTTTTCTGCATAATGTGGCTCATTTCACAGCAACGATGGTACCGTCTGAAAATAACAGCGCTTACGCAATTGCTACCATTAGTCTTGAGCATGAAAACAAGGAGCAGCTTACCCGACGTTTCATTTTGCCCGGCGGATCCATGCAAGAACAGGCGATCGCTCAGGAGTCAGGAGCAGCAAAATGAGCGTACAAAAAGGATCGGCTTTATTGGTGGTTCTGATGATCCTCGCCCTGATGGCCGCTCTGGCGACAGATATGACCATCAGCTTTCAAACTCAGCTTCAGCGTAGCCGTCGTATCAATGACAGCCTGCAGGCTAAATATGCCTTGCTCTATGCTGAAGCGCAAGCTGCCGCCAGCCTCCAGAGCGCAGCAGAAGTTTCGCCGTCAACATCACAAGAGACGCTTACTGAATCGGAAGAAGTTGATGAAAACACTAAGGTAAGCTGGAAAACAGAAGATCGGCAAAATTGTTTTAATTTAAATTCCTTAAAAGATATGCCGATCGGCATTCTGGAGGATGTTCCCTATAAAATTGGCGTCTTTGAAGCCTTACTGGAAAAACGCGGGGTTGAAAAATACCGTGTGGAGGAAATTGGCCAGTCGATAGCAGATTATATTGATAACGATACCTCCCCGCGCATAAAAGGCGCAGAAGATGATTATTATCAGCACCGACCCAAAAAATATCTCACGGCTGGGCAAAATATCTTTTTGCCTGCAGAAATACGCGACGTCAAAGGAATGACTGAAGATATCTATCAAAAGCTATCGCCTTTTATCTGCGCTACGTTTAGCAATGAACTCGCTATCAATATTAATACGCTTACTGAACAGCAGGCTTCTTTGCTGGCAGCACTCTTCCTTAATAATATTAGTGAGTTAGATGCGGCAGCACTAATAAGAAAACGTCCTGATAACGGCTGGAAAACGGTAGATGCTTTTCTTTACCAGGCTCAGCGCGACTTTACTGCTACTAAACCACTGGTGGATTCGCTAAAAAAACAGCTAACCACTCGCAGTAGCTATTTTCTGATTACGTCTACGGTTCACCAGGGTGAACTGACCTTAGGTATGCGCACTTTTCTTTTATATGACGAAAAAAATAAAACCACCAAAATTTATTTACGACAGCTTACGGATGGCAGTAGTGAAGACTAAAAAAGTTACGGATATCTCGTCAAAACTGTTGATTCGCCTTCCAGCCGAACGGCGAACGCAGATGGAATGGGCGCAATGCAGTGAAAGTGATTGCGGAGACATTCAGCATCTGCCGATTGAGCATTTAGCGCAACTTGCCGCACTTCCGGCAGCAAAATGCACTCACGTGCTCGTACCCGCCCACAAGGCAATAAGCAGGGTCCTGGTGATCCCTGACGAGCAATATGAACTTACGGAACAAAAGCTTCAATGGCTTGCTGACGCCACCCTGGATGAAGGAATGCCCGCCTTACACTGGACTATCTTTTCTCGTCAGGAGACGCGTATCTCGGTCGTTGGTATAGATGCCGACTGGCTTGAGTCCCAGCTGCGTTCCCTTGCAGATGCAGGGTTAACCGTTAGGTTTGTTACATTCGACGCCTTTTGTTTACCGACTACGTTAAACGGCTGGACGATCTTTAAGGACACGACTGGATGGCTACTTAACACTCAGGATAGCGGCATTTCCTCAATGACGCAGGCATTCCTTTCGCATCTGCTGATCCACTTCCATCCCGGGCAGCTTACCCATTATGGAGCGCTACCTGAACCCTGTACCTCGGGAAACATGAAAGAGGAGTGCCCTATTATGGCGCTGTATCCCGGTAGCGTGCCTCCCAATCTGCTGCATGGCAAAATGCGTACACGCCTGCCGCCCTCAGCGTCAATCGTCAATCTGAAGCGGGCAGCGGGCCTCAGTATTGCTCTCACTGCGGGGATCGCACTATGTACTCAGGGCGTAATCTATTGGCATTCTTATAATATGCAACAACAACTTAGCCAGGAACTGACCCACCAGTGGCAACGCTATATTCCTGAAAACCGACACCGCAGTAATTTGAAAACTTACCTGCCAAAGCAGCTATCGCAGCTTGCTCCGGCTCCGGCCTTGCTTCTGCCACGCCTTAAATCTCGTCTGGCCTCTTTTCCAGGGCTGGCGCTGGAAGGTGTGAACTATAACCCGGTGGGTAAATCGCTGCAGCTTTTCCTCTACGCCAGCGATGAAAGTCAGATTCAGGCTTTCATAAAAGAAAAGATCTACGGCCTTTCATTAAAGGTCGATAAACATGAACAGGGATTGTGGACGCTACGAAATGATTGAACGTATCCGGATGTGGTTTGAGCAAAAAAATCCTCGTGAACAGCGAGCCGTTGTCGCGTTATTTATGAGCTGTCTGGCGACTTTTTTCTGGTTTGGGTTATACCGGCCAGCAGAGCAGGCTATTGATTCCGTACAATCCCGCTGCAATAAATTGCAGCTGGACCTTCAGTGGCTTGATCAACAAGCCCTGGCGGCGGGAGGAATTGCGCTGCACACGCCAGCGCAGTCACCAGAAGCGCTGGTCAAAAACACCCTAAAAAAAGCGGGCTTTACCGCAACGGTAAACCAACAAGACGGCGACAAACTCAGCATTACCTCATCCGCGATTAAAATTGACGACTTTGTCCGCTGGCTTACGCTACTACAGCAAGGCTCCGGCCTGCGCATTGTGGCACTCGAGTTTCATGCCAGTAAGCAGGATACTGACAGCATTACCCTGACCCGGTTGATCATTGAGGCAAAAAAGCATGGATAGCGGTGGAATAATACTGTTTCTGTTTATCGGACTGGTGGCTGGAAACATGATCGGAACCATCGCCTGGCGTCTGCCATTAACGATTTTACAGTCGATACCGGCTGATCAAACCTCACCATGTCTTCACCTTTGGCTGCCAGGATCGCGCTGCTGCAAATGTGAAACGCCGCTGGCATGGTATGACAATATACCGCTATTCAGCTGGTTGTATCTGCAGGGCAAATGCCGCCATTGTGGGTACCCTGTCTGCTGGCATTATCTGCTACTCGAAGTAATATGCATAGCGATGGCCGTTTTGTGCTATGCGTTACATCCTCAGACAATTCTGCTGGCGCTGGCTCTCTTCCTGTATTTCTGGTTTGCTCTGACGCTAAGTACGATTGACATAAAACACTATCTTTTACCCGACAAACTGACGCTTCCTTTGCTGTGGCTGGGGCTATTATTTAATACCTTTACGGGTATGATTCGCTGTGAAGACGCTATCGCTGGTGCTGCAGCAGGATACATCATCCTGTGGTTGATCTACTGGGTAATCAGGCTGATATGGCATAAAGAAGGGCTGGGTTACGGAGATTTTAAAATGCTGGCGGCAGTCGGGGCCTGGAGCGGCTGGCAAAGCTTGCCGATAATCCTTTATATCGCCTCAATTGCAGGCGTTGTCTACGGTCTCTTACTGTGGTTTAAAGAGGGGCGGCGCGGAGCACCGATACCCTTTGGGCCTGCACTGGCATTGAGCGGTTGGGGTTATTTCTGCTGGATCAGCCTGTAAGAGATCAGGAAGGAACAGCGCCTTCCTGATATCGCCAGCTACTTCTCTTCGCGGATTTGCGCCTGCAAATAATTTTGAATACCCATTTTATTAATGAGATCCAACTCGGTTTCCAGCCAGTCGATGTGCCCTTCTTCATCAGCCAGAATTTCAATCATCATGTCACGGCTGACATAATCAAATACGCTGTCGGCGTAAGCGATAGCCTCACGCAGATCTTTGGCACCCTCCAGTTCTAACCGGAGATCGGAACGCAGCATCTCTTCAACATCTTCACCGATACCCAGCCTGCCAAGATCCTGAAGATTGGGGATACCTTCCAGAAAAAGAATACGCTCAATATATTTATCAGCGTGCTTCATCTCGTCAATGGACTCATGGTACTCCACGTCATTCAGACGCTTCAGACCCCAGTTTTTGAACATTCTTGCATGGAGAAAATACTGATTAATTGCGACAAGCTCATTTCCCAATAACTTATTGAGATAATTAATTATCTTAACATCACCTTTCATTATATAGTCCCTCCGCTTCCACACTTAGAGCGTAGATCGGACTCGCGGGATGTCAAAGAAAAGAGTGTGACTCAGGCGATCTCTTTATATTCTGGCATCTGCATTAACTCTTCCTGCATAACTTCCCGCGCAGCGCGAATACATTTACCACATTGATTTCCAACAGGAATAAATTTACGCAACTGCTGAAAAGACTGCGGATGAAACTGGCGTACTGCCTGGCGAATTTTTTTATCACTGATGCCGTTACATAAACAGATGTACATATGCACTCCCGAACCGTGGACGCAACAATGATAAATGATTACTATTCTCAATACAATCGGGATCTAACAAAACCTGACTCAGAACAATGCATTTCTACTTCTTTAAAAAAGCATTGACTAAAACCCTCCCATAACAGTAAAGACAGATTTTTGGGTCAACCGGATTTGGCTATGCCAACGCCAGCATTAAGCTCCCGTTATTATTTTTTCAAGATCCAGAGAGTTACACTACTTAAGTAAAAAGGCCTGAGCAGAATATATTTCCTGGCTCAGGCCCTAATATTAATTAAACCAATATATTACATTTATTTTAGCATATCTTTAGTTACTAATACCTTAGCAAGGGTAGCCGGATTAGGCGCAACACGCTCAACCACTACAGTTTCGCCAGCCGATATAGCACGTTCATCTGATTTAACCGTAGTAATGCCATCTTTCGTTGATTTAGAAGAGTAATAGCATTTGCCGTTATCACAGCTAAATACATAGTTGCCATTTTTCTCATCGCCCATGACTTTAATGACATAGGCACTGTCGGATCCAGCGGCGACTTTATCAGCAGCAAAATCAACATAAACCATCGGAACGCCGTTTTCTTTCTTCACTGATACAGACTTAACATCACTACTACTGACCAGCGGATTAATGCCATTGAGCATATCGTTTGTAACAGTCAGCGTTGACAGGACCTTAGCATCAGGCTGGGTACGTTTAACCGTAACAACAGACCCTGCATGTAAAAGGTTGTTCATACCACCCGTTCTAAGCGTTGATTGAGCGCCGTAATTATAACGATAGCTGTAGTAATTTTTATTTCCTTCTGTAGAAAAAATATACTTTCCATCGACTTCAACTCTGTAATTATTAGAGCCGGTCAGCTTGCTGGCATCAAAATTAACGTTGATTCGCTGTGAGCCATCAAAAACATCGATATAAACGGCTTTAACATCACCGGCTAAATCGCCTGCAGTTCCTTGATCGTCTGCGGTTCCCTGATCGTCTGGGGTTCCTTGACCGTCTGGGGTTCCCTGATCGTCTGGGGTTCCTTGACCGTCTGGGGTTCCTTGATCGTCTGCGGTTCCTTGACCGTCTGGGGTTCCTTGATCGTCTGCGGTTCCTTCACTTTTAGTAAACGGTGCAAAAACGTCACTAAATGCATACTGCGACGCCTGCTGTGCGGTTAAGCCACTGTGCTCAGGCGAAACCTGCTTAGCCACGCCCGGCTGATCGCGCATCATTGACCAGATGCCAATCATGCCCATGTTGCGGTCTGTCGCATCCTGCATCACCAGTTTTGCATCAGACATATAGAACGCTTCACCCTGAACATCGTTATAGCCGATCATTGGGGTAGTCCCCATCATCGCATCGATTTCAGCATCACTCTTATCGGTAAAAATCTGCTTCATCTGACTGTGCAAGTTTTCAATTGCAGAAGTTGCACACTTGCCGTGGATATTTTGTCCTTCAGTACCGGCTGACTGACAAATGCTATTGCCGTAGTCCATGGTCATTACGTTCACACCTGACAACTCTACGCCTTTAGCTTTGGCATCTTGCAGTACGTAAATACCTTCTGGGGTCAGACCAGTCGGCAGAATCGGTAGGGTATACCAGATACCTACTTTACGTCCTTCTTGATTCCATTTGTCCTGAACAACTTTGACCGCTTCGTTACGACGGTTAATGGATTCGTGATCCGCAACCCATGTCCCTTCAATATCGAAGTCCAGAACGTTGAGATTCAGATTATCTACAATATCGTAATAATGCTGTTGCAGATCGTCGATATTCTTACAGGAAGCCGCCAGCGGTGAGTTATTAGCGCCGCCAATGGAAACCATGACATCGCCGCCAGCTTCACGCAGTGCTTTGATTTTGCTGTACTGTGCATAGTCGTTAATATTATACGCAGTGCCCCACGTCGGCAGACAGGTCTGTGCGTCTTTACTCACGATAAAAGCCATCGTGTAATGATTTACGTTGTGATTCTGCGCCAGGCTAACCATATCGGGCTGAGAGTTCAGCGTAAAGTCGACATATGGCGCATAAACATGGGCAGGCCACGGCGATTTTGGTGTACCTACTTTTTCTTTGGTTCCGGTCCAGTCAATAAATACACGCCACGGATTTTTATCAGTCGGAGAAACTTTCTGTACTTTAGTTTCTGACACGTAGTTTTTTCCGTTATAACGAATCAAGCTACCGCTTTCATATGTTGTTGAGCCGTTATATGCCGGTGCCTTACTCAATTGGTCCTGAGAATAAGAGACAACAGCACCCAGTACTTTCCATGGGCGACCGTTAGAACCCGTTGGGTTTTGGTTCGCCGCCAGTGATGGGTCGTCTCCAATAGTATAGAAATAAGCTTCATATTCCTGGCCGTTTTTCTGAACGCGATCGCCTTTATTATAAACAGTAGAGGATGACCATTGTGGAATTTCAGCATAAAGCATCCACGGATTACTTTGCCCTGGAGCAAAACCATATGCGCTCTGGGCAGCGGTTGTCTTATATGTTGCATTATTATAAGTTACAACATCGCCAGCTTTATACGCCGTGTCGTTATTATATGCCGGATAAGCTACCGTGCCGCCGCTGGTTTCACAGCTCGTCGGATTACCATATTTATTCATTTCATCGGCAGTAGCTGCGCGCTCATAACGCCACGGGTTATTTGCCTGATCGTCTGCTACATTTCCCGGACAATTAGATGCGCCAACCCACCATGCATTGTTATAAACACCACCGTCGAAAATAACTTCGTAAGTGCTACCGCCTTCCTGACCATTCCATGCTTCGAGAGCAAATGCAGGCAGGGCAGCACAGGTCAGACCCATACAAAATAAAGCTTTTGTTGCTAAGTTTAGTTTCATTTAAACATTCCTGTTGTTAAAAATCCGTTCTTTTATTACATGACCATGTAACAGGAGATAAAGTATTAAAAATAACAATTCTTTTCAATTTTTATAAATGAAACTACGTGCAATTAAGAAATAAACACGATCATCCTACCAGTTAATAACATTTTATATTGTTGTGATTTAAAATAATTTTTTTGTTTTTAAAATAAAAAAAACCCCGAAATACATTCGGGGTTTTTAAGTTTAATAAGTTAATTAAACTTATTAATTAGCTCAGTACTTTAGCAACAACGCCCGCACCAACGGTACGGCCGCCTTCACGGATTGCGAAACGCAGACCGTCGTCCATCGCGATCGGGTGGATCAGGGTAACAACCATTTTGATGTTGTCGCCCGGCATTACCA